>URTW01000072.1 GCA_900550815.1 uncultured Collinsella sp. | reverse complement strand
CCGCCTGGTGGCGCAACGACAACGAGGCCGGTATGCGCGAGCAGCTCACGGCGCTGGCTAACGAGGGCGGCCTGGGCAACGTTGTCGGCATGCTCACCGACTCCCGCTCCTTCTTGTCCTACCCGCGCCACGAGTATTTCCGTCGCGTGCTGTGTAGCGTGATCGGCGAGGGGGGTGAGCAGGGCAAGTATCCGGCCGACATGGAGCTGCTGGGCACCATCGTGCGCGATATCAGCTACAACAATTCCGTTCGCTACTTTGGCTTCGATCTGGACACTGCCGAGGCATAGATCTGTATGTGCTCCGATTGGTGAAATCGGTTGCAAAGGGGAGGGACCATATGGGAACAGGGCAACAGAAAAACGAGCAGATCGTGTCTGCTCAGGCGGATTCGGGATCGATGCAGAGCTCGCAGGATATCAAGCTGAGCTGGCGTGAGAAAATCTGCTATGGCTTTGGCGATTTGGGTAACGGATTCATGTTCGATCTTGGTCAAGCATATCTGACCAAGTTCTACACTGACATCTGCCTGATTTCGCCAGGCGTAGTGAGCCTGATTTTCGCCGTCACCAAGATTTTCGATGCGTTCATGGACCCGATTGCCGGTGCATTCGTCGACGGTAGAAAGAAGATTGGCAAGCACGGTCGGTTTCGTCCGGTCATGATGGTTTCGGCCGTGATCCTTGCCGTTCTAACCGTGGTGACCTTCACTGCGCCCGATATTCCCATGGCGGGCAAAATTGCCTATGCGCTGATAACCTACATGATCTGGGGCGTCGTATACAGCTTCACCAACGTACCATACGGATCTCTGGCCACGGTAATGACGCGTGACGTCGATGACCGCGCGCACATGGCGTCAACGCGCCAGGCCGGTTCGCTCTGCGCACAGCTCATCACGGGCGTAGCGTTCATCCCATTGGTCCTGTTCTTTGCGGGTGGCGACACGCTCGACGGCAATCCGCACGGCTATACGATTGCAGCTGTCGTCATGGGACTGTGTGGCATCGCTGGATTCGCCATCTGCTTTTTGGGAACGCGCGAGCATATCCGTATCGATCGACAGGCCGAGGAGAAGGCTGCGGGAAAGGCCGGCAAGAAGTCGAGCGCATTCAGCACGTATTTCAAGGTCGTTTTCACCAACAAGAACCTGGGAGCAGTTATCCTGCTTACGCTGTTTACCATCTCGGCCATGAACACCAACAACACCATGATGGTGTATTTCTGCCAGTACAACCTGGGTAACATCGCGTTGCAGCCCATTGTCAACGGCATCATGATCGGAACGTCGGTTGTCGCCATTCTCGCCATCCCGACGCTCGTCAAGCATTTTGGCAAGAAGCGCACGTGCGTTGCCTGCTTTATCGTCGGCGCTGTGGCAAACGGCCTCAACTTCATCCTGCCGACCAATACCGTGACGTTCATCATCTTCGTCACCATCGGCTACGTCGCGCTTGCCATCCCCAACGGTATCACCTGGAACCTGGTTTCCGATGTTATCGATTACGGTGAATGGCACACGGGAATCCGCAAGGAGGGTACGACCTACGCCGCGTTCAACTTTTCTCGTAAGCTTGCGCAATCCCTTATCATTTCCGGCGGCATCCTTGCCCTTACCGGATATGTGGCAAATAAGCCCCAGACGGCCGCCACGCTGCTTGGCATCAAGGGCGCTCTGACGATTTATCCCGCTTGCGCCCTTCTGGTGGCAGCCTTGATCATCTTCGCTCTCTACGACATTACCGAGAAGAAGTTCAATTCCATTTCCAACGACCTGTCGAATGGTCGCTGGGAGCGCGGCAAGATCGGCGAGAGCACTATCGAGACGATCGATAAATAGTCCCGCTGTTTAAACAATCATGAATGCAACCCGGTGCGGCGATGCCGTACCGGGGCTTGAGTTGAGAGGAAAACCTCTATGAATAACATCAGCTACGAGACGCTCGAGAAGATCGGCTACGAGGGCTACGTGCTGCCCAAGGACGCCCCCGAGAAGGTCCTGCAGTTTGGCGAGGGCAATTTCCTGCGCGCCTTCGTCGATCGTTTCTTCGATATGGGCAACGAGGCCACCGGTTGGAACGGCAAGGTCGTCATGGTGCAGCCCATCAGCGGCGCCTTCGATTTCGCCGATGGTATCAATGCCCAGGATGGCCTGTACACCGTACTGGTGCGCGGCAAGGAGAACGGTGACACGGTTGACGATTCCCGCGTGATCAGCGCCTGCAGCCGTTGCCTCAATCCGTATCGCGAGGCTGACTACCGTGCCATGATGGAGGTCGCCGTTTCCGATGACCTGGAGATTATCGTCTCCAACACCACCGAGGCCGGTATCGCCTACGATCCGTCCTGCAAGGCCGACGACATGCCCCCCGCGAGCTTCCCTGCCAAGCTTGCCCAGGTGCTCCATGCCCGCTGGGCTGCCGGCAAGCCGGGCGTCATCGTGCTCGCCTGCGAGCTCATCGCCCATAACGGCGAGGAGCTGCTGCGTATCATGAACCAGTACGTGAGCGACTGGGGCTGGGAGGACGAGTTTTCGCAGTGGATGGCCAGCGACTGCACCGTCTGCACCACGCTCGTCGACACCATCGTTCCGGGGCGCATCCGCGATCCCAAGGAGGCCGCTGCCGTGGCCGAGCGCTTGGGCTATGAAGATCCGTTCTTGGCCGTGCGTGAGCCCTTCCAGATGTGGGGTATCCAGGGTGACGAGTCGCTCAAGGAGCGTCTGCCTTTCGTGAAGGCCGGTCTGCCGGGTGTCTTTGTGACCCCCGATGTCACCCCGTACAAGAAGCGCAAGGTCCGCATCCTCAACGGTGCCCATTCCGCGTTTGTTCCGGGCTCTTGGGGTGCCGGCTTTGATATCGTGCGCGATTGCATGCACGACGAGACCGTCCGCGGCTTCATGAACACCATGCTCTACGACGAGGTCATCCCGACGCTCGCCACCGATCTGGATGTCGAGGATTGCAAGGCCTTTGCCGCCGCCGTCGAGAACCGCATCGACAATCCGATTATCGACCACGCGCTGCTCTCTATCTGCCTCAACTCCACGGCTAAGTGGCGTGCCCGCGACCTGCCTACGCTCAAGGACCACGTTGCCGAGACCGGCAACCTGCCCAAGTGCCTGGCGACGAGCCTGGCCACGCTCATCTCCTTCTACACGCAGGAGCTCGTGTCCCGCGAGGGCGACGGCCTGCACCTGCGTCGCTCTGACGGCACCGAGTACACCGCTCAGGACGACGCCTTCGTGCTCGACTTCTACGCTGCCCGCGCCGGCGCCGACGACGCCGAGCTGGTGCACGATGTGCTCACCAACGAGCAAATGTGGGGCGAGGATCTTACGCAGATCGCCGGCCTGGAGGAGTTTGTCGTCAACGCTCTCGCCGTCGTGCGCTCCGAGGGCGTCAAGCAGGCGTTCGCGAACGCTCAGGCCTAAATCCTTCTGTACGCCCGCCGGGTAACTGGCGGGCGTCACTCGACTTCTGCTCAACCTGTAGGGTTAGGACTCTTTGTAATGAACACTATCCAGATCAATCCGGCCGACAACGTCATCGTTGCGCTGTCGCCGCTCGCCAAGGGTGCTGCCGTCGAGGTTCCCGGTGTGGGCGAGGGCGTTGCCGCGGAGGATATCCCGCAGGGCCACAAGATGGCCGTGCGCGCCATTGCAGCTGGTGAGGATGTCATCAAGTACGGTCTTCCCATCGGCCACGTGACGAAGGACATTCAGCCCGGCCAGTGGCTGCACACGCACAACGTGAAGACCAACCTCTCTGGTGAGATCGAGTACACCTACAATCCGACACACCCGGTCGTTGAACCGATCGAGGCCGAGACCTTTATGGGCTTCCGCCGTGCCGACGGTCGTGCCGCCACGCGCAATGAGCTGTGGATCATTCCCACCGTCGGTTGCGTCAACGAAGTCGCTCGTGCCATGTGCGAGCAGGCTCAGGATTTGGTCGAGGGTTCGTTGGAGGGTGTCTATTACTTCCCGCATCCGTTCGGTTGCTCACAGACCGGCGCCGACCATGCCCAGACGCGTCGTCTGCTGGTGGCGCTCTCGCGTCATCCTAATGCGGCCGGCGTGCTATTCCTGTCGCTCGGTTGCGAGAACTGCACGCATCAGCAGGTGCTCGACGAGCTCGGTGACTTCGATCACGAGCGCGTTCGTTTTCTCACCTGCCAGGATGTAGCCGACGAGCAGATCGAGGGCCACAAGATTCTGTCCGAGCTGGCACATCTTGCCAAGCAGGCCAAGCGTGAGCCCATTCCGGCCTCAGAGCTGGTTATTGGTCTTAAGTGCGGCGGCTCTGACGGTCTTTCGGGCATTACCGCCAACCCCACGATCGGTCGCGTGAGCGATATGGTCGTCGCCCGTGGCGGCACGTCAGTGCTCACCGAAGTGCCCGAGATGTTTGGCGCGGAGAGCATCCTGCTCGACCGATGTGAGGACGAGCAGGTCTTTAACGCTGCCTCTGACATGCTTAACGGTTTTAAGGATTACTTTATTAGCCATGGTGAGGTGGTCTACGAGAACCCGAGTCCCGGTAACAAGGACGGTGGCATCACCACGCTCGAGGACAAGAGTTGCGGCTGCGTGCAAAAGGGCGGCTCCGCACCCATTGTCGACGTGCTGCCGTATGCCGGTCACGTCACCAAGCATGGCCTGAACATGCTGTGCGGCCCGGGCAACGACATGGTATCCACCACGGCGTTGACGGCTGCTGGCTGTCACGTGATTCTGTTCTCGACTGGACGCGGCACGCCGTTTGGTGCACCGGCGCCCACCCTCAAGGTGTTCACCAATCAGCGTCTGTGCGACCACAAGGCCAACTGGATTGACTTTAACGCCGGCGTGATTGCCACAGACGAACGCTCACTCGACGAGGCTGCCCGAGACCTGTATCAGCTGGTACTGGATACAGCGAGCGGTAAGCTAACGAGTGCCGAGCGCCGCGGCTGCCACGAGATCAGTATCTGGAAAGACGGCGTCTGCCTGTAGAGAGATTCGCCATTCGTAGGGGTGGCGAATCTTTTGATCTCGATGACGGGGTTGCACGGTGGTTCTGTGCGAGGAAAGGGTTGCTGCTGCGCGTTTGTGAGATGCTTTTCGGTGCCCTTTTCCGCACTGTTGACGTATCTATGGTTATAAATTCGGGCAAATTGGTTTAAGAAGCCGATTTCGTCCAGGTCAATAGAGGGGAATTGCGTGGCTATCCACATCGTTGAGGAAGCAAATCGTTGTCTGGGCTGCAAAAAGGCGTTCTGTCAAATCAAGGGCTGTCCGGTGCAGACGCCCATTCCGCAGGTTATCGACCTCTTTAAGCAGCGCCGTCTGCAAGAGGCGGGCGAGCTGCTGATCCAGAATACCCCGATGAGTGCAGTCTGCTCCATGGTTTGCAACCATTCGGGCCAGTGCGAGGGCGCGTGCATCCAGGGCCGCAAGGGCACACCGGTGCATTTTTCGAGTATCGAGAACTATATCTCGACTGCATATTTGGACCGCAAGGAGTGGAGACCCGCGCCGTCGCGCGGCAAGCAGGTCGCCGTGGTCGGCTCCGGCCCAGCCGGCATTACCGTGGCAATTAAGATGGCGCAGCTGGGTTGCGCCGTCACTGTTTTTGAGCAGCGGCCCGAGATCGGCGGTGTGCTGGAATACGGTATCCCCGAGTTCCGCCTGCCCCGTGCGCTCGTGCAAAAGTACCGTCATGTGATGTGCTCGCTTGGCGTGCGCGTGCGCCCCTCGACCACCATCGGTGGCGCGCTGCATATCGACGACCTGCTGCGCGACGGTTACGACGCGGTCTTTGTTGGTACCGGCACCTGGCGAGCTCGAAAGCTGGGTATTCCCGGCGAGTCGCGCGGCAATGTGCTCTTTGGCATCGACTATCTGGTCGTTCCCACGAGCGTGGCAATCGGGCAGAACGTGGCGGTTATCGGCGCCGGCAATGTGGCCATGGATGTTGCCCGCACGGCCCTGCGCTCGGGTGCCCGCAAGGTCACTGTGTATGCCCGTTCGCGCCACATCTCTGCGATTGACGACGAGGTCGAGTTGACCGAGCTTGACGGTGCCGAGATTGTGCGCGGCAAGGCGATCTGCGCCATCGATGATAACGGTCCGGTGTTCGAGACGGCTATCTTTGACGAGGACAACAATGTGGTGGGCTACGAGGAAGAGCTCGACCACGTGTCCGCCGACACGGTTGTGATTGCGGCGTCTCAGGTGCCCAAGGACAAGCTCGTGCTTACAACGGGCGGTCTGGAGACCGACCATCGCGGCCTGCTTTCGGTCGACGAGCATGGCATGACCACCGTGCCTGGCGTCTTTGCCGCCGGCGACGTGGTCAACGGCCCGCTCACTGTGGTCCACGCCGTAGCTGGCGCCAAGCTCGCCGTCGAAGGCATGACCACCTACCTGGGTCTTTAACTCCATCCCGCCCATCAGTTGCGGTGAAATACGGACTGTTTTGGCTGTCAAAGGCCTTATCTACTCCGTATTTCACCGCAACTTTTTGTTGGGCGGGCTAGAGACGCTGCATGCGGTACCCGACACCCATGTGCGTCTGAATCATTTTGGGGTGAGAGGGGTCTGCCTCGATCTTCTTACGCAGGGTGCGCATGAACACGCGCAGGCTCGCCAGATCGCTGTCCCAGCTCGTGCCCCATATCTCGCGGGTGATGAAGGCGTGGGCGAGCACCTTGTCGACGTTTTTCGCCAGAAGGACGAGCAATTTGTACTCGGTTGGGGTGAGCGAGAGCTCGCGTCCGTCTTTCGTCGCGTATCCCGCGGCGTAGTCGATATGCAGCGGACCGTTGTCGAACGTGCTCACTTCTGTCGACTCGCTCGACGCCATCGAGGAGCGCCTCAAATTCGCACGGACGCGCGCGAGCAACTCATCCACAGAAAAGGGCTTGGTGAGGTAGTCGTCTGCCCCTGCGTCAAGTGCTGCAATCTTGTCGGAATCTTCGGTGCGCGCCGAAATGACGATAATGGGGACTGCCGACCAGCTTCGGATCTTCGTGATGACCTCGATACCGTCAATGTCGGGAAGGCCGAGGTCGAGCATGATGAGGCTGGGGCCGTGCGACACCGCATCCATGATGGCGGCTTGGCCGTTGCAAACCTTGCTCACGACATAGCCGTGGAGGTCAAGCGCGGTCGAAACGAGGTTTTGAACGGTCGGGTCATCTTCGACCAGGAGGATGCGTGGCTTAGCGGCATTATTCATGAATCTCGATCTCCTCGGCGGGCAGGGTAAAACGGAAGACGGCCCCATGGGGGTGGTTGTCGCGAACTTCGATGACGCCGCCATGCGCCTCCACGATGGAGCGGCAGAGCGACAGGCCAAGGCCGATGCTTCGACGCGAATCCACGGGCCGCGTATTGCTTGAGGTGAAGAAGCGCTCAAAGATATGAGGCTTGTCGCAGTCTGCCACACCCGGCCCATCGTCTGCGACGTCCACCACGACGAACGCGCCCTCGCGACGTGCGCTGATGGTGACAGTCGAGTCCTCGGGCGTGTATTTGAAGGCGTTCATGATGAGATTCGTAAGCACCTGCATGATGAGATGGACGTCGATGCGTACCAGCAGGATGTCGTCAGTGTGCTCGATGGTGACGGCACGTCCATGCGATGCTTGGGCGACATGGCTGAGGGCGGCCTCGATGACCTCGTCGATGAGCTCGGATGTTAAGTTGAGGCGAATGGTGCCGTCCTCGACGCGTGTGATGGCGAGGAGGTTCTCCACGGTATCGATAAGCCAGAGGGAGTCGTCGTAGATGGCATCGGCAAGATCGCAGCGTTGTTCGAGGCTGAGCTTCTCGTCGCTCTTCCGAAGGATTGCCGCAGATCCGGATATAGCCGTGAGGGGTGTCCTCAAATCGTGGCCGATGGAGCGCAAAAGGTTGGCGCGCAGCTGCTCGTTTTTCGCCAAGACCGCAGCCTCTTCGCGCTCTTGCGCCGCCCGGTCGCTTTCGAGCGCCAAGGCGCATTCACCTACGATAGATAGGACGATCGAATGCTCGAAGGCTTCGATCTCGCGCCCCTCCAGGGCGATGCCGATGACACCGAATACCTTGTCGCCGGTGCGAACCGCGAGGTAGAGACAGCGCGCCTCAGGCAGGGTCCGCGTGCTTGCGCCCGCGCGCTTGTTGTTGGTGTAGGTCCAGGTTGCAACGGCGCGCTCGTAGTCGGTGAGCAGCGACGCGGATCGGTTTTCGGTGCCAGCGGACTCATAGAGCGCCTTGCCGAGCGTGCCGTGTTCGGCGGGGTAGAAGACCACGTCGAGTTTTAGCAGTTTGACGAGTTGGTTCATGGCGACGCGGGCGCACTCCTCCGCGCTATGGGCTTGCTGCAAGAGCTGGTTCGTTTCGAGGAGTACGCGCGTTTTGAATGCGTTCTCGGCGGATGTACGGGCGTTGTCGGCGATGCGCGCAGTTAACTCGCCGGCGACCATAGCGGTGGCGAACATGATGCCGAACGTGACCAGATAGCTTCGGTCGTAGCTGGCGAGCGAAAACAGAGGCGTGACAAAGCAGAAGTTGTAAAGCACTACAGAGAGCACGCTCGATACGATCGTGCAGATACGCCCCGTCGTGGTGACGGCGGTCAGCAGGGCCGTGAAGATATAGAGGGATATGATGCTGGAGTCGGCAAATCCCAGATGGCGGAAAGCCGCGCCGATCGCCGTGGCGGCAAGAGAGAGGGTCAGCGTGCGAAGCACGTTTCGGCTGCCGGGCGGCTGCAGGGCGAGCGCATGGCGGCGTCCTTTGGGTCGGGAGGGCGGAGTCGACTGTTCTGGAATGATGTAAATGTCGAGGTTCGGGGCGAATGTTATGAGCTGTTCTACGAGAGATTTGCGGCCAAAGAGGGCCTGACGGACGCTGCTGCGCTCGCCCGTGCGCCCCATGACGATCTTCGAAATACCCGCCAGGCGCGCGAACTCGGAGATCTGAAACGCGATGTCGTCGCCATAGACGGTTTCCATATGTGCTCCGAGCTGCTCGGCTAGGGCGATATTGGCTACAAGCTTGGTGCGCTCATCATCGCTCATGGCTTGCGTGCGCGGGCTCTCTACGAACAGGGCGACGAGTTCGCTGCGAAACGCTTTCGCCATGCGTGCGGCGGCACGGACGATGCGGGGATTGGTCGGCGCCGGGGAGACGCAGACTATGATACGCTATCTGGTGTTGTAGTCTCGGTTTCCCTGGACGCGTGCAGCGTCTGTGAGGTGACCGGTGCGATCGGCGCAGCGGCGCAGCGCGATTTCTCGGAGTGCGGTGAGGTTCTCGACGGTAAAAAAATGCTGTTGCGCTCGGTCGGCTTGTGCGGGACGGTAGACGAGGCCGGCGCGAAGGCGCTCAAGTAGGTCTTCGGGCTCTATATCGACGAGCTCGACCTGGTCGGCATCATCGAAGATACGGTCGGGGATTCGTTCGCTCACGACAACGCCGGTGATGGATGCAACCATGTCGTTTAGGCTCTCGATATGCTGAACGTTCACGGTCGTA
>URTW01000071.1 GCA_900550815.1 uncultured Collinsella sp. | reverse complement strand
GCGACAGCGAGCGGGGCGCATTTGAGACAAGGTGACGTTAAACGAAAGGGCGCTGACCTTCTGGTCGCGCCCTTGAAGTTGAACGTCAGATTGTCCAAATGCGGCCCGCGCAGCGTCGGCAGGTTACGGCGTTTGGTAAAACGCCGTAACTCAACGCCGTAACCCTAAAGTTCAGTCACGACAACGCTGTTGTAGACCTCGTCCCAGCGGTCCATAACCAAATGCCCGGTCTTGGGATCCATGGCGTTGAGCTTGCCGCAGGTATTGGCGGGCTTGAGCACCGTGACGTCGTCGGCGCCGGCAGCAATGGCATGCGCAAAGCCGGCGATGGTCGAGTCGCCGGAACCCGTCGCGTTCACAGCCGCAATCGCGGGCGTCTTGGCGCGGAACGCGCGACCCTCATGGAAGCCCACCGAACCGGCAGCGCCCATCGAAACGACGACCCAGGGAATACCGGCAAAGCGGCCATCGGCGGCAAGCGCCTCGCGCAGGGCATCGACATCATCGGTCGTAAAGGACGTACCCAGCAGGCCATTAATCTCGGTCAGGTTGGGCTTTACGAGCTCAGGCTTAGCGTCGGACTCAAGCGCGGCCTCCAGCGATGCACCCGAGGTATCGAGCAGCACCTTGGCACCCGCCTCCTCGGCGATCTTGACGAGCTCGGCATAGTAGCCGGCATCGACGCCACGCGGCAGCGAGCCCGAAAGCGTCACAACGTCCGCCTTCGCTGCAAGCTCGGCAAACTTGGCCGTAAAGGCCTCGAGCTCGGCCGGGGCGATCTGCGGGCCGCTCTCCAGCAGCTCGGTCTGATTGCCCTCGTGCAGAATATTCAAGCAAATGCGCGTCTCACCGGCGATGGGCACAAAGTCGTTCTTGACGCCGTCGGCATCCATGAGCTCGGCCATATAGGCACCCATGTGGCCGCCGAGCAGACCGGTCGCGAGCACGTCGTCGCCCAGCTGCAGCAGCACGCGGCTCACGTTGAGGCCCTTGCCGCCAGCGGTCTTTTCGGGCGTCACACGGTTCACGTCGTCGATGATCAGCTTGTCGAGCTGATAGCGCGTATCAATCGACGGGTTCATGGTAACGGTCAGAATCATGTTGAACTCCTGTTCCGGGGCGGCATAACCCGCCCCAAACATACGATAGCTCGTTAAAGGATCTCGATCTCAAAGCCGCGGGTGACGGTCTCTCCCGGCTTGGCCACCAGGCAGCCGCGCTTGTGCTCCAGAATATCGTCCTCGTCGGAGCAGGTGGACAGGCCGCCCCACGGTTCCACGGCCACAAAGTCGCCCTCGGGCTTGCTCCACACAATCAGGTATGGCATATCGGGGAACGTCAGGCGCACGCCCTTGTCCTCGGTTTTCTTGGTAAGCGTAACCACGCGGCTCTCGAGCACGTCAAAGATGGTCTCTGCGAAGTCAAAGAGTTCGTGGGTCAGCGGCAGGTCATGGCCAACCATCGGGTTCTTGCTGCGATGCTCAACATCAATCAGGCCCGTCGAGGGAACGGCAGTACAGAGCTCGGCGGCCTCGCGCTGCTCAAAACGGAGCTCGTAGACGTCGTAGGACTCGCCCTCGTCAAGCGGGCACTTAAAGCCAGGGTGACCGCCCACAAAGAACGGCATGTCCTCGGTGCCCTCATTGGTCACCTCGTACGACACGGCCACCTTCTCCGCATCGATCGTGTAACGAGCAACGATCTTAAACGGATACGGGTACTGCTCGAGCAACTCGGCATGGTCGGCAGAGCTTAAGCTCAGCACAACCATGTTGTCGCTCTGCTCCTCGAGCTTCCACTCCTGCTTGCGCGCAAAGCCGTGGCGGGCGAGCTTGACCTCGCGGCCGCCCATGGTCATTGCGCGACCGTCACGAAGGCCGCCGCAGATCGGGAAACAAATGGGTGCCTGGCCCGACCACACCGCCGGGTCGCCCTGCCACAGGTACTCACGGCCGTTGGCCGTAATAGAAGTGAACGACCCGCCCGCCGTGCTCAGTGCCACGCGGATAGAACCGTTATCAAGAACAAACTCCATAGGAGCCTTCCCTTTCTTACGACAGCCCGCCAAGTCAATAGGGCTGATAGAAAACCGGCCCGCGCCCCCTCACAGAAACGCGAGCCGTCAATTGAAAAGCTGCAAATCGCCAAGTACAGCCAAGAGCGAAGCACTCAAGCCAAGCAAGCAAACGTGTTATCGGAGCAGCTCGCCGTACCAGAACACTTCGCAACAACAGGGGCGATCTCACAGGTCACTCAAACGTCAGCGAGCGACGCTCAGGTGCCCTAGGTCGCCGCGAAAGAGGAGCGACGCGTACTTCATGTACGCGAGCGACGGTTTGAGCGGCGAGATGGGGTGCCTGAGCGCCGCGCAGCGTCGACCGGTCCGGCGTTCGGCAGAACGCCGGAACCTAATTAGTCGTGATACTCGCCGCGGTCCCACTTCTCGAGGAACTCGTCAAAGAAGTGCGGGTCAGCCTGAGCCTCGGCGTCGGCCTTGTTGCAGGCATCGATCTTGGCGATCAGGGCGTCGTGCTCGGGAGTCTTCTCGTAGGGCTCCTCCAGGAAGGCAAGCATGATATCGGCCATCAGGAACTCGCCAGTGATCTTGCCGCCAAAGCCCACGATGTTGGCGTTGAGCTCGCGACGGGCATACAGGGCAGAGGTCATGTCGCGAACCAGGGCGCAACGGGCGCCGGGAACCTTGTTGACGGCGTTGGTGATGCCGATGCCGGTGCCGCACAGGGCCACGCCAAAGTCGGCCTTGCCGCTGGCAACGGCCTCGCCCACGGCCTTGCCGTAGATGGGATAGTGCGTACGGGTGTGGCTGAAGGTGCCGCAGTCGAGCACCTTGTAGCCAGCCTGCTCCAGGCGGTCGGCCAGATAGATCTTCTCGTCCGTAACGATATGGTCGCAACCGATTGCGATGGTCTTCTTCATCAGAACGTCCTTTCGTCTGAATTCACAAGTTGAGGTAGAAGTTCGAGTTCTCGGTGGCTCTCGTTAGGCCATCTTGTTGAGCATGTCGACACGGATCTGGTGACGGCCGCCGGCGTACTGGGCGCGCAGGAACTCGCGGGCGATCTTCTTGGCGACCTCGGTGCCCACAACGCCCGGGCCCATGGTGACCATGCGCGAGCCGTTGTGCTCGCGGGTCATGTAGGCGGAACGCTCGTCGGAAATGTTGGCGACGACCATGCCCTTAATCTTGACGGCGGCCATATAGGAGCCGACGCCGTACTTATCGAATGCGAAGCCCTGGGAATCCTTGTGCTCCAGCAGGTCCTTGGCAACGGCGGTCGCGGAATCGACAAAGTCCGCGGCAGGGGTCTCAGAATAGTCGACGACCTCGTGACCGTCGGCGATGAGCATCTCCTTGATGAACTCCTTCATCGACATACCGTCGGCATCGGAAGCGATTACAACCCTCATGACATCCTCCTTGAGAGATACGCAGGCGCGTAGTTCCTGTTTGGAAGTGTTGAATCGCGTTCAGGTCCGGGCATCTGAACGTGCGGTTCTTCACTGTTCGTGTTTATTTGAACACATTCGAACATAAACTGCAACAACTATTTGTTTATCTTTGTTCTTTTTTGAGCAAATACCATTCACAGGTGATTGCTGACCGTTTGGACCCGGCGCGGACGTAGCGACCATGTGTTCAACAAACAAAAGGGCGGCCGAGAACGTGTCTCGGCCGCCCTTCGGCGGTATTCCCCGGTATATACAGCCGTTTTAGCTACTCGGACTGCCCGCCCCTTTTGGCGTGCTTGGAAGGAGCGCTCAAGAAACGGCCCGTCAAATAGTTCGCCGGGCCGGAGATATCGATCCCCAGCAGCACGTGTCCTAGCCATAGGAACGCCACGAGCACCAGTAGAGGAATCACACACGAGGTCACGATCATCACGATGACACCTTCTATTAGGTCGGTCACCTGCTGCACGATCTCGTCGGTCATCTGCTTGGCACCGCTGGTCACCGACGTAACAAGGCTCGAGGCCCCATCAGTCAACTGTTCGAGCATGTTTTTGGACTCCGTGGCCTCGGATCTTTTCTTGTTCGATTTTGAGCTGGTCTCGGCTGACTTGTCCGCGGTGTCGGCCGTATCCGCAGCGTCCGCAGCCTTTTTCTCAGCTTGCTCAATACTTACGCGATACGTTTCGTCGACCTTTTGCGACACCCATACGCTTGCAGGCACCAACGCCATGCCGATCATGGCGACCACCAGCACGCGCGTCGCCACACGGCGCAGGACAGCGCTCGTGCTCCAGTGCCCGTGAATGCCGAGCGACACCGCAAAGAGCACCAACGCAAACGGGATTAAGATGCCCAAGCCAACCGACCACAAAATCGTGAGCAAATATTTCTCTAGGTATAGCACGGCGAGCACAATACCAAGGTTGCCTGAAAGCTGTGCGAGCTGCTCGGCAACCGGCGTTCCCGTATCACCCGGCAGCGCCGTAATACCCGCAGATAGAGCAACGCATGAAGCCGTGAGCGCCAAAACGTTGCCCTTCTTTTGATCGATGACCTCGATGGTGGAGTCCCATGTTTTGGTATCGGCGAAATGCGGACGAGCTACAAAGCCCGACAGCAGCGCCAGTACCACGAGCGCAACGACAAAGCCAATCTGCAGCTTTTTGTTTGCGCACACGACATCGGACAGGCTGGGCTGCAGCTCGGTTACCGTCGTGTGCTCGGTTATCTGGACAGGACGCCCATGAGCCATCTCGTGCACGTCTCTTTTTGTATTGACCCGTTATCCGGCATTTGGATACCTCCTCATTCCGGCGTTTAATGCGAAAGGAAGTATACCCACCGAGCAAAAATCGAACGGAAGGACGAACGGAACGCACCAAGACTGTCCCCAATGACTAGTCGTTTAAGAACGTCCCCAATGACTAAGGATCAAATGCATGGCAGGAGTGTCCCTAACTGCCGGCAGATAAGGAACGTCCCCAAGTGCCGGGTAAACAGAAAAGCCCTGCCGCGGGTTTGCGGCAGGGCTTTTGGAAGGGGCTTGGTTGTGAGGGCTCGTTAGGCGAGCTTGGCCTCGAGCTCGGCGATGCGCTTGTAGGCATCGATGGTAAAGCGGGCCTGCTTCTCCAAGATCATAGTGGTCATGAGAGTGTCCTGAGCGTGAGCCATGATGAAGGTCATCTCCATCTCGCCACCGCCGGCCTCCTGCGAAAGCAGCTTGGTCTGCGTGTCGTGGGCGCCGATAAGTGCATCGCTGGCATCCTTGTGCAGCTGTTCGGCCTTCTCAAAATCGCCCTCGCGAGCAGCATCGAGCGCTGCAAGCAGATCGGTCTGGGCGTCACCTGCGTATGCGACAATCTCGAATCCAACCATCGAGATTTCTTCTTTGGTTGCCATGTTGGGTTCCTTTCACATATGAACCAATGGAGAGCATCGCGTCCGGGCATACGCGTTGCGTTCTGTATGACAGAAACATTAACATTCAAACAAAAAAGAACAGCGCAAAACGTAATTTCAAGCTATGAACGGTCACTTTTCGCCCGTGAACGGTTTTTAAACCAATCTGAACAATATCGAACACAGTTAGTGACAACCCAAACAGGACCGCACCCTAACGCAAATCGCGCACCGTATCGCCCTCTACGAGCACACCGGGGATCAGCATGTGCTCCACGCCAGACGCACCCCCATCGGCGCCGGCAATCTTGTCGACCGCCCACATGCCGACGCGCTTGTTGTCAAAGCGCACCGTGGTCAGGCGACGGTCGGGCACGATATCGCCCAGGCTATCGTCAACACCCACCACGCTCACGTCCTGGGGCACGCACTTCCCGCGCGACTCGAGCCCACGGATGCAGCCGTAGGCCATGGCGTCGTTGGAGGCATAAATGGCCGTGCAGGTCGGATCATCCGCAAGCACCTGGCCGGCAGCATATCCACTCTGCGCCGTCCAGTCGCCGCGCACGAGCTGCGGGGGCTCAATGCCATGCACACGCAATGTCTCACGCCAGCCTTCCTCGCGCCGCATGCCCGAAAGCGAGCGCTCGGGACACGAGATAAAGTGCACGGGCTTGTGTCCCTGCCCCAGCAAGTACTCGACCACTTGGCGTGAACAATCGAACTGATCGTTATCGACCGTCGAGCACAGCGGATGCTCCAGCATGGTAACGAGCACTGTCTGCATACCGGGCAGCGGTTCAAAGGTTCCAAAGTCCGCCGGCATGCGGTTCATGATTACAACCATACCGTCCACTGGCAGTGCACTCATACGCGACGATGCGCTCTCAAGGGTATAGGGGTGTCCGTCTACTTTAGTGAGGGTGATGGCATAGCCATGTTTGTCGGCCGCGGCGGCAAAGCCCTCCATACGGTCGAGGTTGCCGGTACCGGTAATGTTGAACATGGCGACGCCGACGGTCTTAAACTTGCCGCGGCGCAGCGATCGACCGGCAAAATTGGGGCGATACCCCAGCTCGCGCATGGCGGCACGCACGCGTTCCTTGGTCTCGGGGCGCACGCTGGGCGAATCGTGCACGGTGCGCGAGACCGTCTGCTCCGAGACGCCCGCGAGGCGCGCTACGTCTTTGACGGATACCGATTTTTTAACAGCGGCCATAGGTCGATCTTTCTATGTCAACGATGCCATTGGTGACACCCTACGCAGTCAAATGAAACGTCTTCAAGTATACCTAACGCCTCCCCCACCATACGCTCACCACCCAAAACCTACCGTTCACCGACATTTTTGCCTCCCCGAACGGCTTTTGTCGACCAAATGTTAACGTTGCCATTGCGCAAACACAGAGCCACCGGGCGGCTCAACCGTTTACGCGTAAGGAATCGACGGTTCGCAGGCACAGGAACCACCGGTTCGCGTCTTTTTTTGTATCGCAAAATGGCAACGTCAACATTTTGGCAACCGAACGCCAAAAACTACCATCGTTGCTAACCCACCGACTCTTAGGAGCATTGCATGGAGCAACTCATCGCCATCATCGAAAAGGGCCAGCCCTTTTTCAACGCGATCGCCCGCAACAAGTACCTCAAGGCGATCCGCGACGGCTTTATCTCCGTCATCCCCATCATCATCTTCTCGTCCATCTTCTGCTTGGTAGCCTCGGTCCCCAACATCTGGGGTTTCTACTGGCCCGATGACATCAACAACGCCCTGTGGAAGTGCTACAACTACTCCATGGGTATCCTGGCCATCGCCTGCGCTGCCACCACAGCCAAGCACTTCGCCGACGCTCAGAACCGCGATCTGCCCAAGAATAACCAGCTCAACTTTATCTCGTGCATGTGCGCGGCCATCATCGGCTTCCTGCTCCTTTCGAGCGACACGATCGCCACGGACGCTGCCAGCGGCTTCAACACCACCTACCTTGGTTCCAAGGGCCTGCTGACCGCCTTCATCGCTGCGTTTGTGACCGGCATCATCTACAAGTTCTTTATCAAGCGCAACATCACCGTCAAGATGCCCGAGCAGGTTCCGCCCAACATCTCGCAGACCTTTAAGGACATCATCCCCTTCTCCGTCTGCATCACCGTCATTTGGGTCTTCGACATCATCTTCCGCGCTGCCTTTGGCTTCTGTTTTGCCCAGGGCGTCATCCAGGTGCTCCAGCCCCTGTGCCCCGCTGCCGTCGGCTACACCGGCCGCGCTGCGAGCTACGGCGCCATGAGCCTGTGCTGGCTCGTCGGCGTCCACGGCCCCTCGATCGTCGAGCCCGCCATCGCCGCCGCTCTCGTTGCCAACATGACCGACAACCTGGCTGCGTTCCAGGCCGGCCAGCACGCTTCCGCTGTCCTGACCCAGGGTGCCCAGTACTTCGTCGTCTGCATGGGCGGCACCGGCGCCACGCTCGTCCTGGTCTATATGTTCTGCTTCCTGGCCACATCGCAGGAGGTGCGCGCCGTCGGTAAGGGCGCCATTGTCCCCGTCTGCTTTGCCGTCAACGAGCCGCTGCTGTTCGCCGCGCCCATCGTGCTCAACCCCGTCTTCTTTGTCCCGTTTGTCTTTGCCCCGATCGCCAACATCTGGATCCTCAAGATCTTTATCGACTTCTTGAGCATGAACGGCTTTATGTACACCCTGCCTTGGACCGTCCCCGGCCCCATCGGCACCATCATGGGCCTGGGCTTCCAGCCGCGCGCCTTTGTGATGCTCGCCCTTATCCTGGTCGTCGACTTCGTTCTGTACTACCCGTTCTTCCGAGCCTATGACGCCCAGAAGTGCGCCGAGGAGGCCGAGATCTCCCAGGAGGAGCTTGCCGCCAAGAACGCCGAGAAGGCCGCCAAGCTTAACGATGCCTTCCAGGGCAAGGCCGATGCCAAGAGCGTTGCCGCCGGCGCCGCCGCCGAGGCCGTAAAGGCCGACGCCCCCGCCGCCTCCGCAGCACCCGCTGCCGAGGCAACGACCGCCAGCGACCTCAACGGCAAGCGCGTGCTCGTGCTCTGCCAGGGCGGCGGTACCTCGGGCCTGCTCGCCAACGCGCTGGCCAAGGCCGCCAAGGAGCGCGGCATCAATCTTGAGACCGCTGCCGAGGCCTATGGCAACCACGTTGACATGCTCCCCGACTTTGACCTGGTCGTCCTGGCCCCGCAGGCCGCCAGCTACCTGGCCGATTTGCAAAAGGACTGCGAGCGCGTGGGCAACAAGTGCGTCGCCTGCCGCGGTAAGCAGTACATCGAGCTCTCCCAGAACGGCGACAAGTCTCTCGCCTTCGTGAGTGAGCAACTTTCGAAGTAAGTAACGCCCAGGGCCAGCCGACCATCCAAGACCGGCTGGCCCTTCGATTTAGACGATTGGATCATCATGTCCGTTAATCCTGCTAGCGTCACCAACCCGCCCGCGCAGTTTCCCGAGGACTTTGTCTTTGGCGGCGCCACCGCTGCCTACCAGGTAGAGGGCGAGACCCGCACTCACGGTAAGGGCAAGGTGGCCTGGGACGACTTTCTGGAGGCCCAGGGGCGCTTCTCCCCCGATCCCGCTTCGGACTTCTACAACCAGTACCCCGTCGACCTGGAGCTGTGCGAGGAGTTCGGCATCAACGGCATTCGCCTCTCCATCGCCTGGAGCCGCATCTTCCCCAACGGCACCGGCGAAATCAACCCCGAGGGCGTCCAGTTCTACCACGATCTCTTCGCCGAGTGCCACAAGCACCACGTTGAGCCGTTCGTCACGCTGCATCACTTTGACACGCCGCTTCCCCTCTTTGAGAAGGGCGACTTCCTCAACCGCGAGACCATCGACGCCTTTGTGGACTTTGCCACCTTCTGCTTTAAGGAGTACGCCGACCAGGTGACCTACTGGTTCACCTTTAACGAGATCTGGGCCGACGCCTCCAACACCTACATCGAGGGCACCTTCCCCGGTGGCGTCAAGGCGCATCTGGCCGAGGCCTTCCAGTGCGAGCACAACATGATGCTCGCCCACGCCAAGGCCGTGCTGGCCTTCCACAACGGCGGCTTTAAGGGCAAGATCGGCGTCATTCAGTCGCTGGAGTTTAAGTATCCGCTCAACGAGAACG
>URTW01000070.1 GCA_900550815.1 uncultured Collinsella sp. | reverse complement strand
AAACAGGTAGCAGTACTCATATTTGCCCTTTTTTGACCATTGCTCCCTCGGAAACTCTTTCCCGAGGCATCAAACAGCCATAATCCAAAGGTCGCCTCAAACAATTAGCCGGTTAAGAGCGTCCATAGCTACCCAAAAGTTGTACGCCAGCATCCAAAGATGTCGAAAAATGTCGACTTTGGATGCTGGTGTACATGTTTGGGCCGTATGGGCTGGGTCCCTGGACGGACAGAGTGTGCGCACTAGAGCAGATTCTCCTGCACCCATGCGATGATGTCGCTTGACTCGTAGAGCGGCTTGCCGTCGATGAACAAGCAGGGAACCTGGCGTTTTCCGCCGACGGCGATGAGCGTCTGCTCGGCTTCGGTATCGGTCGAGATATTGCGTTCGGGAATGGTCACGCTGCTATCGGCCAAAAAGCGCTTGACCTTTATGCAATACGGGCAGCCGGTCATAACGTACAGCGTGAGCTCATGATTAGTAGCCATGGGTCTCCAATCGGTTGAGGTTTCGATTGAAATACCCAAAGCCGCCGCGGTCTATGCACGCGCCAAAGACGACTCGATGGCCTGGACCAGAAACGCCGTAGCTCCGGTGCCGCAGGGCTTGTCGTAGTAGTCGATAAAGCGCTGGTCGGCAAGATAGCCGTGGGCGAGGCCCAGGTACGCTTCGTTCTGGGGTTCGCGTCCCCAGTTGAGACCAATCCAACGACGATGCATCGCGACGAGCTTGCGAGCCTCGCTTCCATTCGCATCGCCATCGCCCATGGCAATCGAGAGTTGGCCCAGAATAGCGCGTTCAAGTTCCTTCATGTCGTTCCATGTCTCGGGGTCCATGTCCAGCAGTGCTTCGTTTGCTGCGTCGATCGCCTCGTCGCCGTAGCGCTTCCGAGCCTCGGCGCCGTAGCGCTCCTCGTTTTCCTGCACGGTGCGCCAGCGCTCCAGTTGCGGCAGGACGGCGCCCATGAGCGAGACGGCTTCGTCGAGCGACATGCCGGTGTTTTGCGCCAGCCGCGGAGCGCAATCCTCGATCATCGCCTCCATGGTGGTGTCGTAGGTGTACTTGCCGTGGTCGTAGCACCACTTGCAGTAATGGTCGGTCGTGGCGCCCGTGGCATCGGTGCCGCAGTCGTCGGGCGTGAGTATCATGCCGCAGCTCTGGCAATAATGCTCGGGCATTTCGAGCAGGTGGGACAGTGGCTCGCCGGTTACGGCGGCAATGAGCTTCATCATGTCGATGCCCGGGGTGACCTCGTCGCGCTCCCAACGGCTGACGGCTTGGCGTGTGACGAAGAGCTTGGCGGCGAGCTGCTCCTGGGTAAGGTGATGGGCGCGACGAACGGCAATGAGCTTTTCTGCAAAGGCCATAGCGGCTCCTTTCTGCTGGTTGATGGCTTAAGCATACGCGGCGGCAGGCGCCCTTCCAAGCAACCGTTGGTTGCACGACAGGAGTCCACGGCGAAGAATTGCGCGCAACGCCCCACGCCTCCATGCCGTACAATGACCGGCATGGAACCTATCGCACACATACATACCGACCTGCCGCAGAAGTTCGGCATTCCGCGCAACAGCTTTTTGGCGCCTCATCTGCAGGGACGCATCGTCTTTGAGCCGGAATTTGCCTCCAAGGCAGCGGTTGAGGGCCTGGACTCCTTCTCTCACCTATGGCTGCTGTGGCGCTTCGAAAACGGAACGCCCGGCGGCACGGCTAAGGACATAGCTGCCGATGCCAAGACGCAGGACAGGTCCGGCACCAATGCCAAGTGGTCGAAAACTGTGCGCCCGCCGCGTCTGGGCGGAGCCGAGCGCGTGGGCGTCTTTGCCACGCGCAGCCCGTTTCGCCCCAATCCTATCGGACTTACCTGCGTAAGGCTCGATCACGTTGAGCTCACCGACGATGGCCCCATCATCCATGTGCTGGGGGCCGATCTGCGCGACGGCACGCCCATCTACGACATTAAGCCCTACATTCCGTTTGCGGACTGTCACCCGGATGCGACCGGCGGCTGGATTGAGGATGCTCCGTGGCAAGAGCTCGACATCGAGTTCCCGCAGACGCTGCAGGATATGGTCCCGCCCACAAAGCTCCCCGGCCTGGTCGAGGTCCTGCGCCAAGACCCGCGCCGCGCAGGCAGCAAGCACGAGCCGAACCGCGTTTACCACATGGCCTACGACGGGCTCGACATATCGTTTACGGTCGATGAAACCCAGCTAACCGTAGTTGCCGTCAATGACGCGCGAGACTAACCGGTCATTCGTCCGCACCCGTCAAATTAAGCGCCAAACCCCATGCCAAAACCGCCCACGCTGGTGGACAATAACGCCTATCGAAACAGTCTACTTAGCACGGGAGCTCAGCATGAAATACGACTTTAGCTCGCTAATCGATCGCCACGGTATGGACTCCTTCGCCGGTGACTCCTGGGGCGAGATCCCCGGTATGGCTCCGAACGCACCCGACGAGGGCTTCGACCGCATTCCCATGTGGGTGGCCGACATGAATTTTGCCACGGTGCCCACGGTCCAGGAGCACATCATTCAGCGCGCTCAGCATCCCATGTTTGGCTACTTTAACCCGCGCTCCGAGTATTTCGACCGCATCATCGAATGGCAGAGCCGCCGCAATGGCGTCGAGGGTCTGCGCCCAGAACATATCGGCTACGAAAACGGCGTGCTGGGCGGCGTCGTGTCGACGTTGCGCGCGTATGTCCAGCCGGGCGATGCGGTGCTGGTCCACAGCCCCACCTACATTGGCTTTACCAAGTCTATCGAAGCCGCGGGCTATCGCATTGTCCACAGCCCGCTTAAACTCGACGACCAGGGCGTGTGGCGCATGGACTTTGAGGACATGGAGTGCAAACTCGCCCAAAACCACATCCATGCCGCGGTGTTCTGCTCGCCGCACAATCCCTGCGGCCGCGTATGGGAGCGCGACGAAATCGAGCGCGCCATGGACATCTATCGCCAGCACGATTGCGTGGTGATTTCGGACGAGATTTGGTCCGATATCATCCTGCCGGGGCACAAGCACATCCCGACGCAGTCGGTGAGCGAGGATGCCCGCATGCGCACGGTTGCCCTCTATGCGCCGAGCAAGACGTTTAACCTGGCGGGCCTTGTCGGCAGCTACCACATTGTCTACAACGAGACGCTGCGTGACCGCATCTGCGCCGTGTCCAACAAGACCCACTACAACGAGATGAATGTCCTCTCCATGCATGCGCTTATCGGTGCCTACCAGCCGCAAGGCTACGAGTGGGTGGACGAGCTCAACCAGGTGCTTGCCGGCAATATCGAGTACTTCTGCGATTACGTGGACGGGCATTTTGAGGGCGTGTCCTATTCGCGTCCGCAGGGCACGTACATGGTGTTTCTGGACTGCACCGAGTGGTGCCGAGAGCATGGCCGCGATATTCAGTGGTTGCTCGATGAGGGGGCACGCGTGGGCGTGGGGTATCAGGACGGCCGCCCGTTCCACGGACCCTGCCACATTCGCGTGAATCTGGCGCTGCCGCTTTCGCGCGTAAGGGAGGCGTGCGACCGCCTGGACCGCTACGTTTTTAATGCACGGTAAGTGAGCACTGCATGCGGGGCCTTCTGCCAAGTCGGCTGGAAGGTCCCACACGGTAAAGCGCCTGTAACAATTGGGCACTCGTGTGGTTTTGTTTGCTATTATCTTTAACCATTTAAGTCTGTAAACAGGATCGTATGGAGCTCGATGAAAAGATCCCGTCGCTCGGTTGCCATTTCGTTGTTTGTTGCGCTTGCAGTGGCGAGCGTCTTTGTCGTAGCGATAGCTGGCTGCTCCGGGTCGAATGACGGAGTCTCGACGTCTGCATTAGAAGGTCTGGACGCCTCGCAAGTCAAAGACGACGACCTTAAGACGCTCAACGTCGGAAGCGACCTCTATCCACCGTTTGTGTATACCGACGAGTACGGCGATATCGTTGGCCTGGATGTCGAGATATTGACCGAGGCTTTGGCTCGCATTGGTTACAAGCCAAAATACCAGCTGATCGACTGGGAAAAGAAGAAGGAGCTGCTGGCGAGCGGCGAACTCGATTGTGTCATGGGCAGCTTTAGTATGACGGGTCGCGAAAACGAATATCGTTGGGCCGGTCCGTACCTTGCGAGCCGCCAGGTGGTCGCGGTCGATCCCCAGAGCGATATCTACACGCTTGCCGATCTTGAGGATAAGATCGTGGCGGTTCAGTCCACCACCAAGCCCGAGGACATTTTGCTCAATCGCATAAATGAAAACGTTCCGCAGATCAAGGAACTCTACAGCTTTTCGGACGGTTCATACCTGAACCCGGCGCTCGTCGAGGGCCTGGTCGACGCTATCGCCGCGCATGAGTCCTCGTTCCTCACCTACGAAAAAGACTATGGTGTGACATATCGCATTTTGGATGAGCCGCTGCTAGAGGTCGGTTTGGGCACCGCTTTCGATATCAACGATACGCGTGGCATCGACGTCAAGCTTACTCATGCCTACCAAGAAATGCTTGCCGATGGCACCATGGAACGCCTGGTGTCAAAGTACTTCGATGACCCTTCGCCATTTTTGAATATGGAGGGTTTGTCATGATCGATGCGCCCGACCACGCCGTAGAGGAGCGGGGCAATCGTTCGGCAGGAGCATGGCTCCTTGTCGCTCTGCTGGGGATAGCGCTCTCGGTTGTTGCCGGCATGATGAGCTACGGTTACACGACGGCCCAAGCCGAGCAGCGATTTGCCGACGTTGTCGATTACGTGGCGACGCAGAGCCTTTCATACGATGCGTTCAATAGCGCCTATACGACCAAAAACCTGATTCGCGTTATGGAGATCGCAGGAGAGACAGCGCGCGATATGGAGCGCGACGGTTCGGTGGATAACGCCATGCTGGAGCAATATGCCGACCAGTTCAACGTGAGCGCACTGATCGTGACGGACGCATCGGGCAATTTGGTGTCCGAGTCCTCGACGGATGGCGTGGGCTACGAGTCGCTCGCTGCGTATCTCAAGGAAGCACCCGTGCTGGAGGTGGCAGCCCATCCGCTTAAGTCCTATACCGCCCGCATTACGCTTTCGGATGATTCGGTTGCAGACATTGGTTGCGTGACCCGGCAAGATGGCGAGGGCATCGTTATCGCGGTCAGGCATCAGAGCGCGAAGGCAGTTGCAAGCAATACGCTCAAACTGCAGAGCCTGCTCGGTGGTTATGAGACCATCGACAGCGGCAATATCGTGATCGAAAGCGATGGCAAGGTCGTTGCGACCAATGCCGTTGAACCCACCATATTGGGCGTATTCAATCTGCCTGCAACGGATGTCTTTATTGTCGACGGTATTAAGGATCGATGCCTGCCCGGCAAAGTCCGACTGGTCAACGCCAGCGGCGAGTGGTATTTGGGCACATTTGGAAAAGCGCGCGGGTTCTACGTGTACACCTATGCCTCGGCGCAGCGCTACTTTGAGGTCGTCGCGGCTGTTGCTGCCGGCGTGCTGGCGCTCTACAGCGGTGTTGTAGCCGTTGTTGTGATGGTGCGTCGCCGCGCTGATCGTCGGCGTTTGACGGACTTGCTGCAGCAGGAGCGCGACTATGGCGACAAGCTGGCAAAGGCAGCGCGTGAGGCCTCGTCTGCCAACTCTGCAAAGACGGAGTTTTTGCGTCGCATGAGCCACGATCTGCGCACGCCCATCAACGGCATTCGCGGTATGGTTGAGGTCGGCGATGCCAATGCGGACGATCTTCAAAAGCAGACCGAGTGCCGCTCAAAGATCTGGATGGCATCGGGACTGCTTCTCGACCTTGCCAACGAGGCCCTGGATATGAGTCGCCTGGAGAGCGGGCAGGTCGATCTGGAGCTTGTTCCCACAAACTTGGTGACCCTCAACCACGAGGTGCGCGATATTCTGGAGCGCCAGGCCGAGGAGCGTCTGGTGACAATTATCTGCGACCAGCAGACGCTTAATCATCCCTATGCGCGGGTGAGCGTGACGCACCTCAAGCGCTTGTTGCTCAATATTGCCGGCAATGCCGTCAAGTACAACCGCCAGGGCGGCTAT
Source organism: uncultured Collinsella sp. (assembly GCA_900550815.1). Classification (GTDB taxonomy): domain Bacteria; phylum Actinomycetota; class Coriobacteriia; order Coriobacteriales; family Coriobacteriaceae; genus Collinsella. The sequence goes on along the minus strand of URTW01000070.1, from coordinate 3,787 downwards.
GTTCGCCTGGTGTGCCGCGAGGTGGGGCCAGCGGATGGCGTCCCCGTCTATGAATACACGATCGCCGACAACGGTATTGGCATGAGCGAGGAGTTCCAACAGCGCCTCTACGAGCCGTTTTGCCGTGAGGGGCAACAGGTGGAAGGCGCTTCATCGGGAACTGGCCTGGGCGCGCCTATCGCAAAACAGTTGGTCGAGCTTATGGGCGGAACCATGAGCTTTACGAGCGTCTTGGGGCAGGGGACGACGTTTACCATCCGCCTGCCGTTCGAGAAATGCAAACGCTCTGAGATTCCTCAGGCAGTGCGCGCGGATGCGGGCGATGGCGATGCGCTCCAGGGCTTGCGCGTTTTGCTCGTAGAGGATAACGATCTGAACGCCGAGATCGCGCAGTTTACGCTCAGCCGTGCCGGTGCCGTCGTGACGTATGCTAAGGATGGCGAGTCTGCCGTCGAGATGTTTGCCGCGAGCGCGCCGTACGAGTACGACGTGGTGTTGATGGACATCATGATGCCCGGTATCGACGGCCTTGAGGCCACGCGTCGGATTCGAGCACTCGATCGTGAGGATGCCGCGACCACGCCGATTATCGCCGTGAGCGCCAACGCCTTTGCCGACGATCGCAGGCTTTCGCGCGAGGCGGGCATGAACGCGCACCTGAGTAAACCCGTGAGTTCGCAGGAGCTCGTTGAGGCGCTTGCGCACATAGCTGCCGACGCTTTATAGCAATATGGCCCGGTTCCAATGTTGGTTGGAATCGGGCCATATTGCTATTGATGAGGTCTGCTGAGGGGGCTTACTTTTCCTGAATCTGCTTACCGCAAAGATGTTCAATCGTAATCTCGTAGAGCTGGACGCCCTTAATGTCCTTGGCGATTTCCTCTTCGACTTCCTCGGCAGAAGGGTAGTACTTAAGGGCGAGCTGGCGGACTTTGTCTTCGATAAACGCGGGAGTGTCATTCGCCAAGCGACAGCGGCCAAAGACCACGGTGCTCATAACGTAGGGAGCCCAGTCACCGTCATTGTACCACTCGTTGCCGTAAACGGTAAAGCAGACCTTGTCATCGCGCTTGAGCGAATCGACCTTGTGGCCAGCCTTGGCGCCATGGAAATAAATCTTGTCGTGCTCGGTGTCAAAGAAGTAGTTGACGGGAATGGCGTACGGGTAGCCATCGTCGCCGTTGACGGCAAAGACGCCGCGCTTGCAGGTAGCGAGCAGTTCGCGCGCTTCCTCGTCAGTGATGGCGCGTTTCTTTCGACGTAAGGGCCTAAACATCGTTGGCTTACTTTCTGGTCGTGCGTGGTGATTGAGCACAAACTATAGCGAAACGGGTCCGTTTTTCTTGATGCGGGCGAGTATGTTTTTGAGCTTGTTAAAGTCGAGCGGTTTGGACAGATGGGCGTTCATGCCGGCGTCGTGTGCCGCCTTGGCGTCCTCGGCAAAGGCATTGGCGGTGAGCGCGATGATGGGGATATCGGCTGCATCGACCTTCTCGCTCAGACGAATCACGCGGGTTGCCTCGTAGCCGTCCATATCCGGCATCATGATGTCCATCAAAATGGCATCGAAGCTGCCGGCGGGATGCGACAGGTACAGATCGACGACTTCGTTGCCGTTGGCGGCGCGGGTGACCACGATGCCCTCGGATTCTAGCAGCGCCTGGGCAATCTCGGCATTCAATTCGTTGTCTTCGGCGAGCAGCACGTTCATGTCGGCGAGCGAGCAGTCGGGCGCACTCTCAACCGTATTCGCCCGCGCCTGGGGATTCTCGTCGATATCGAGCGGAATCTCCACGTAGAACGAGGTGCCCACATGGAGCTCGCTGGTGACTTCGATAGTGCCGTCCATCAGTTCAATAAGCGACTTGACGATTGGCATGCCCATGCCGGTTCCTTGGAACTTGCTGCGCGCATCGTCACCTTCTTGGGCGAACGGCTCATAGATATGCTTTAAAAACTCGGGAGCCATGCCAATGCCGGTATCCGAAACGCTAAAGCAAAAGAGCGCGCGCCCGTTATCGAGTGGCTTGGTCTTTGAGCTAAAGGTGACGGAGCCGCCGCGCTTGTTGTACTTAATGCTGTTGTCTAACAGGTTGATCATGATCTGTCGGATATGGGTGGGACTGCCGACCATGTATGGCCCCGTGGTGTATGGCAGACTATTGTCCTTCATGGTGATGCCGTTTTCGGATGCGCGGAGCTTGCACAGAACCAGCGTATTGTCACAGAGCTCTTTGAGGTTAAAAGGCGCATGTTCCAGTGTTATCTTGCGGTCTTCGATTTTGCCCATCTCGAGGATGTCGTTAATCAGCGAGAGCAGGTGATTGGCGGCAACACGAGCCTTGGCGCGGCTTTCGCGGGCGACCCGGATATCGCCTTCCTTCAATTCCTCGATATCGATAAGGCCCAGGATGCCGTTGAGCGGCGTACGGATGTCGTGGCTCATGCGCGTGAGGAATGCCGTCTTAGCGGCGTTGGCGGCGTCGGCTTTTTCGCGCTCGGTTCGAGCGCGCACGAGCGCCCAGATGAGCAGGACGATGCTGACCGACAACATACCGATGAGGGTGGAGGCAACGGCGGTGCGGTTGCGATAAAGGAATTGAAGCGTGTTGGATTCCTGGGCTGTGTACGACGTAGAGGAGTAATTGCTTGCGGAGAGCGACTCTCCGGCATTGATGATGCCCTTGTTGATGATTCCCAGCAGCTCAGGCTTTCCGCGCGAAATCCAGCACGAGAGCTCGCAGGTGTCAGGGAGCTCGACCGTCTCGCAGTCCTCGAGATCATAACGATCGCCGAGGGTTTTTACGCGTGAACTGGGAGCGACGACGCAGCGCGCCGTTCCCCTCCTGAGGGCGTCGAACGCTTCATCGTCGGATCGGTATTCGGTCACGGTCGCTGTGGGGAACAGACTTTCAAGTACGTTTCGGTTGATAAACGATGATTTGGTGCAGGCGATGTTCTGAAGGTCTTTGTTCAGGTTGCTTCCGCTGTGGATGGCGGTGAGGGATATGGTCCCCAACGATACCGACTGCACAACGCCTGATTGCTCGGCAAACCAGTAATCTCGGTATACCGGCAGCGCGACGTCTATGCTTCCCTTTGACAGGGCCTTTGACATCATCTTGTAGCTATCAAAGGCGACGGTTTTGACCGTAATGCCAAATTTATCGTGCAACGTCGTCGCAAGCGATGCGAGCGAGCCTTCCATTTTGCCGTCTTCGTCTTCGTTGCAGTAGGGGAGTTTGCCCGTAATGTAGCCGAGCGTGATGGTGCTGTTGTTCGCCTTGAGCCAGGCGCGCTCATCGCCGGTGAGCGAGGATGATCCGCTGTTTTGCGCTGAATAGTTCGATTTGACCTCGTCGTTATAGCGGGGGTTGACGCGGTTGATTGCCGCCATTGCGGAGTTGATGTTGTCCATCAGGTCGGGGCGGCTTTTGGGAACGGCAAAGTAGTAGTCGCTCGAACCGACGTAGAACATGGGCGACGCCTCGGGCGACGAAATGGTGTCGTTCATGATGATGGCGTCGACCTCGCCGTTTGCGAGCGCGTCAAAGAGAACGGAGCCTCCGTCATACTCCCTGTATGTGCAGGCGATTCCCTCGTTGGCGAGCCACTGCTGGCCGACGATGGTTTGCATAACACCGGAGTTGTAACCGATGGTGAGACCCTGGAGTGCTTGAGGGTCACCCTTGGCCAGGTCGTCACGGTCGGGCCTGGCGTAGATGTAGTAGCGCTCGGTGCCCTCGGGGTTCGAGGAAAAGAGCAGCTTTTGGGCGCGTTCCTCGGA
>URTW01000069.1 GCA_900550815.1 uncultured Collinsella sp. | reverse complement strand
GCAGCTTGGAGGATGCTACTTGTTCCATGGCCTTGGTAATCTGCATGGTACTCTGTACACTCTTGATACGCAGCTTTACCGCTTTCATGTTTGCAGCCATACTGTCTCCTCCTTACTGTTTTGCAGCTTCCGTTTCCAGAAAATCTCCTGTGAAGTTTTCCAGAGCTTTTTTTAATTTTTCTTCTGTTTCTTTTTCCAGCTTTCCTGTGCTGCGGATCTCCTGCATTGCCGCTGCTCCGTCAGCATCCGAATCCAGGAAACTGTACAGCTTTTTCTCATACTGACGCACATCTTCGGTTTTTATGTCTGTAAGGACTCCGTTGATTACCGCATACAGAATCGCTACCTGCTTCTCTACAGGAACCGGCTCGTTCTGATCCTGCTTCAAAACTTCTACAATACGTGCTCCCTGCTCCAGACGAGCCTTTGTATCCGCATCCAGATCAGAGCCAAACTGAGCAAAGCTTTGCAGCTCACGATACTGAGAATAGATCAGCTTCAGAGTTCCGGCAACCTTTTTCATTGCTTTTATCTGCGCGTTTCCGCCAACTCGGGATACGGAAATACCCGGGTTTACAGCCGGCATACCCCCCGAATGGAAAAGTTCTGTTTCCAGGAATATCTGGCCGTCCGTGATGGAAATGACGTTGGTCGGAATGTAGGCCGAGACGTCACCGTCCTGGGTCTCGATGATCGGCAGAGCCGTCATGGAGCCGTAACCGTTCTTCTTGGACATCTTGACGGCACGCTCGAGCAGACGAGAGTGCAGGTAGAAGATGTCGCCAGGATAGGCCTCGCGTCCGGGCGGACGATGCAGCGTCAGCGACATCTGACGGTAGGCCACAGCCTGCTTGGACAGGTCGTCGTAGATGACGAGCACGTGGCCGCCGGGGTTGGTCTCGCTGGCGGGCTTGCCGTCCTCGCCGTTGTACATGAAGAACTCGCCAATAGCGGCACCGGCCATAGGCGCGATGTACTGCATAGGGGCGGAATCGGCAGCGGTGGCCGAAACGATGATGGTGTAGTCGAGCGCACCGTGCTGAGCGAGGGTCTCGCGGATGTTGGCAACCGTGGAGGCCTTCTGGCCGATAGCGACATAGATGCAGACCATACCCTTGCCGCGCGGATTGAGGATAGCGTCGATGGCAATAGCGGTCTTACCGGTCTTACGGTCGCCGATGATGAGCTCACGCTGACCGCGGCCAATAGGCACCATGGAGTCGATAGCGAGCAGACCGGTCTGAACCGGCTCGCACACCGGGGTACGATCGATGACGCCGGGAGCCTTGAACTCGATGGGGCGACGGTGCGTGGCGACGATGTCGCCCAGGCCGTCGATGGGCTGGCCGAGCGGATTGACGACGCGGCCGAGCATGGCACGGCTCACGGGGATATCCATAATGCGGCCAGTGGTGCGGCCCTCGTCGCCTTCCTTGATGGAGTCGACGGCACCGAACAGAACGGCGCCGACCTCGTCACGGTCAAGGTTCTGGGCAAGGCCGAAGACGGTCTCACCGGTATCGGAGCTCTTGAACTCCAGAAGCTCGCCTGCCATGGCGCTCTTGAGGCCGGAGACGCGCGCGATGCCGTCGCCTACCTCGTCGACCGTTGAAACCTCATGCGTATCGACCGTCGCGGAGAGGCGCGTGAGCTGCTCCTGCAGTTTCTTGGCGATATCCTGGGCATTGAGGGTTTCGGACATTAGGCTTCACCTCCGTACGAATTAGCAGAGTTTGCGAGGGTCTCCTGCGCGATGCGCAGCTGCGTCTTGACGGAAATGTCACGACGCTCGCCGCGGGCCTCGAGCACCAGGCCGCCCACGATAGACGGGTCGACCTGCTCGATAAGGAATACCTTGCGGCCGAAGTCCTGCTCGCATTTCTTAGTGATGGTTTGACGCAGCTCGTCGTCGAGCGGGATCGCCGTGGTGACGGTCACGCCCACTACATCCTCGTCTTCCTCGGCAACATACTTAAAGGCAGCTGCCACCTTGGGAAGAAGGTCGAGCTGGTCGCGCTTGGACATGGTGTCGAGCACGGCGATGATCTCGGGGCTGGCGCTAGCCAGACGCTCGATCATCTCGAGGTCCTCGAACACATGGTTCTCGGCCTTAGCGGCTTCCAGAAGGGAGCGCGCGTAGGTCTCGAGCACCTTGTCCTGATAGCGGCTAGTCGGCATTCAGGCTACCTGCTTCCTGGATGTAGCGCTCGATGAGCTTCTTCTGCTCGGCATCGTCCTCGAGTGCCTCGCCCACGATCTTGGTGGCGACGGCAACGGACAGGTCGGCGATGGAGCTCGCGGCACCGGCGTAGATGGACTTGCGCTCGTCCTCGACGGTCGTATGGGCCTTGGCGATGATCTCCTCGGCCTCCTTGTGAGCAGCCTCGATGATGCGGGCGCGCTCGGACTCGGCGTCCTTACGGGCCTCGAGAACGATGTCGGCAGCCTGACGACGGGCGTCGGTGACGATCGAGTCGGACTCAGCGCGCTTGGCGATAGCCTCCTGCTTGGTCTTCTCGGCCTCGTCGAGGCTCTCCTCGATCTTCTTGCCGCGCTCCTCCATGGTTTTCATGATGCCCGGCAGGGCGACCTTGGCCAGCACGATCCAGATAATCAGGAAGGCGATAAGCGCCGGGATGAACTCCGCCATCTTAGGGATGAGGATGTCCGCACCGGCAGCGCCGTCCTCAGCGAACGCGGAAACCGGCATGAGCAGCGCGGCCGCGGACGCGGAGAGTGCGATCGCGCTCTTCTGGGATGAAAGATTCATACTTGACGCTCCGTGCTATTTAACGATCAGCGCGACAACGAAGCCGATCAGAGCCAGAGCCTCGCCGAAGGCGGAGCCCATGATGAAGACGGTGAACACGCGGCCCTGGACCTCAGGCTGACGGGCCATAGCACCCGTAGCACCCAGAGCAGACAGGCCGATAGCAAGACCAGCGCCGATAACACCGAGACCGTAACCGATAACTCCCACGATTCCTCCTTTGTCGTGCGTGTCTTATTTCACGCAGGATAACCTTTTTATAACTGCCGGACTCCATGGGTACGGGCACCGGCGGTTTAACGAATTGCCTTACCTTTAAGGCGCGAACGGAAGACTACTCCTCCTCCGCGACCTCCTCTGCCTCGGAGACATACACGGCGGTAAGAACCGTAAAGACGTAAGCCTGGATGGCGCCGACCACAAGCTCGATCGCATAGATCAGGATGAGGATGGCAAGCCAGGCAAGCGAAGGCAGGGCGCCGACGGCGTGGGCCGCGGAAACCTGCTGAAGCAGCGGCTGCATGAACATGCTCGCCATAATGGCGAACGAGCCCATGACCACGTGTCCTGCGAACATGTTGCAGAACAGACGGACGGCGAGCGTGATGAGGCGCAGGAAGGTCGAGAAAAGCTCGACGACCCACACAAGCACGTTCATCGGGAAGCTCACGCCCTGCGGGGCGAGGCTCTTGATGTAGCCGATCACGCCGTGAGCCTTGCATCCGTAGTAGATGAAGTACACAAAGGCGAAGATGGCGAGCGCGGCGGTGGAGCCGATTGCGCCGGTGCCGGGCTTCATTCCCGGGATCAGGCCGATCATGTTATTGATCAGGATGAACAGGAAAAGCGAGCACAGGAACGGGAAGTGCTTCTTCCAGTTCTCACCCACGACGCCCTTGCCGATATCGTTCTCGACGTACTCGATGATGTACTCGAAACCGTTGACGAAGAAGCCCTTGGGAACCAGGGTCTGCTTCTTCTTGAACACGGCCAGGACGATCAGGAGCACGATCGTGGAGACGATCAGCCAAAACGAGTACTGCGTGATGCCGCAGCTCAGATCGCCCACGACAGGGGTGGAGCTGAACTCGCTGACCAGATGATTAATCTCATCAGGCAGCTTTTCAAAAATTTCCACGACTTACCTTTCGACCTCATGAGGATCTCGCAGCGCCTTGGCGACGCGAACCGTGCAGGCGGCCATAAAGGCCACGAAGCCGATCGCCTCGCCCAGGAGGAACATGCGAAATGCCTCTCCGAACAACACAAACACAACCAAGGTAAAGACGAGCAGGGCGATCGCCGAGACCGCCAGACTCACCATACCCTTGAGCATGTCCGCATTCTGCTTATCGTCAAGAACCGGCTTGAGCGTAAAGACAAAGGGAAGGAAGGCAATTGCGCCCGCGATGGCGCCTGCAACGATAGCGAGCAGATCGGCTATCTGAAACACTGGCGTCCTCACTTTCCTTTTTAACGCTTCACAGAACAGTTCCCGCCAAACATTGGTGACTATTGTACGAGCCAATCGCTAAAGTACAACCGAAAAAGCATCGGTTAATACGCACCTGTTCGTTTTCTTAAGACCTTCTTTATGCCGCAGGTACGGTAATACGTTTTTCTCGAACCCTGCAGGGCAAAACGTCCGTTAACAGGAGTGCGCGCGGTCGCCTTTTGTTCGTCCGCGCGCACCGTTTCTTCGTATTTGCAGCCGCGGCCGTCTTAGCCCAGCGACTAGAGCGTGCCGTAGATGCGGTCGCCGGCGTCGCCCAGGCCGGGAACGATGTAGGCAGCCTCGTTGAGATGGTCGTCGATGGCGCAGGTATAGATATGCACATCAGGGTCCTTCTCAGCCAGCGACTTGAGGCCCTCGGGGGCAGCGACGATGCACAGCATGCGGATGTCCTTGACACCGCGCTCGCGCAGGTAGCTGATGGCCATCTCGGCCGAACCGCCCGTGGCGAGCATGGGGTCGACGACCAGGCAGATGCGCTGGTCGATATCCTTGGGCATCTTGCAGTAATACTCGTGCGGCTCGTGGGTGACCTCGTCGCGCTCCATGCCGATGTGGCCCACGCGAGCAGAGGGCACCAGGTCGAGGATGCCGTCGACCATGCCAAGGCCCGCACGCAGGATGGGCACGATGGCGAGTTTCTTGCCGGCAAGCTGTATGAACGAGGCGGTAGTGATGGGGGTCTCGACCTCGACGTCTTCCATAGGCAGGTCGCGCATGGCCTCGTAGCCGTCAAAAAGCGCGAGTTCGCGCACGAGCTGACGGAACTGGTTGGTGCCGGTGTTTTTGTCGCGCAGGATCGACAGCTTGTGCTGGACGAGCGGGTGATCGACAAGCGTCACACGGGACGCATCGTAGGTGACGGTCATGGATTGATTGCCCCTTTCGTTGCGGCCGCAAAACGGCCTTGCTGACAAGGCGTGCAGCAATGTTGCCGCCGCACGCCATGCATTAGTTTAGCGGTTTGTTGTATCGAGCAGCCCATCGCAGCCCTACTGTGCGGTGCTGAGCGAGCGCCTGACTGCATCACGCCAGCCCGCAAGGTTTTGCTCGCGGCGCTCGGCGGACATGTGGGGAAGGAAGGTCCTAACGATCTGGGCATTTTGCTCCAGCTCCTCCAGGTCTTCCCAATAGCCGACGGCAAGACCCGCCAAGTACGCGGCACCGATTGCCGTGGTCTCCACCGTCTCGCATTGCAGCACGGGGATATCCAGCAGGTCGGCCTGGAATTGCATGATGAACTCGTTGCGCGAGGCACCGCCATCGACAGACAGGCGCTCGATCGAAAGCCCCACGTCCTGCTCCATGGCGCGCAGCACGTCGTAGCTCTGATATGCCATGGATTCGCAGGCCGCACGCACAATGGTCGCGCGACTCGAGGCACCGGTCAGACCGCACACGATACCGCGGGCATGCGGGTCCCACCAGGGAGCGCCCAGGCCAGCGAAGGCGGGGACGAAGTAGCAGCCCTCGTTGTCGTTGATCGAAGCGGCGAGTTGCGCGGACTCGCTCACACTCGAGATGATGCCCATGTTGTTGCGAAGCCAGTTCATCGTTGAACCGGCGGCAAAAATAGAGCCCTCGAGCGCATAGCTGACTTTGTCGTCCGCAGCGATACCGATGGTGGAGACCAGGCCATTCTTGGATTCGACGATCTCGTCACCGGTGTTCATGAGCATAAAGCAGCCCGTGCCATAGGTGTTTTTGGTCTGGCCGGGATAGAAGCAGCAGTGGCCGAACAGCGATGCCTGCTGGTCGCCCGCCACGCCCATGATGGGCGGCATGTTGGTCATGATGTCGCTCGCGACGCGGCCGTAGTCGCCCGAGCTCCAGCGAACCTCGGGCATCATGGAACGTGGAACGTCAAAGAGCGCCAGCAGGTCGTCGTCCCAATCGAGCGTATGGATAATAAAGAGCGCCGTGCGGCTGGCATTGGTGTAGTCGGTGGCAAAGACCTGGCCGCCGGTGAGGTTGTAGATGAGCCAGGTGTCGATGGTGCCAAACATGAGGTCGCCCGCCGCCGCGCTCTCGCGTGCGCCATCGACGTTGTCGAGAATCCACTGCACCTTGGAGGCCGAGAAATACGGGTCAAGCGTAAGTCCCGTGCGGGAGCGCACCAGCTCCTCGCAACCCTGTTCAACCAACGCGTCGATCGCCGGCGCGGTACGACGGCACTGCCATACGATGGCGTTATAGATGGGCTGGCCGCTCACGCGGTCCCAGACCACCGTGGTCTCGCGCTGGTTGGAGATGCCGATGGCGGCGATGCGATCGGAATGGATGCCGCTCTTAAACTGAACCTCCATCATCACGCCGATCTGGCTGGCAAGCACCTCCGTGGGATCCTGCTCCACCCAGCCGGGGCGCGGGAAGCTGGTTTTGACGCTACGACGCGCCTGGGCAACGATGCAGCCGTATTCGTCGACAATGGCCGCGAGTACCGAGGTAGTGCCGCAGTCGAGCGCCATGATGTAGAAACCGCCAAAGTTAAACGAGGCATCTTCCATGCCCAGGCTGCCCAGATTCAACGACATCGCTTACACCCTTCTATTGCATCGGGTCGGACAGGACCCGCTCGATCTCTGATGCGGGAAGTGCGCCTTGGCGCAGGATCTGGAGCCCGCCGTGCTGGAACGACACGATGGTCGAGGCGTCGCGACACGGGGTCTCACCGGCGTCGACGGCAACATCGACCCCCTCCAGGATGCGACCCTCGACGGCGGCAAAGCTTGCCGGCGAAGGCGCGCCGTGTGTGTTGGCGCTCGTGCAGGCAAGGGGACTGCCGCAGGCGCGGATGAGCGCTTGGACCACGGGAGAGGCCGAAGCGCGCAGGGCCACGGTGTCGTCGGCAGCGCGCATAAAGGTCGGCACGCAGGGGGCTGCCTTGACCACGATAGTCAGGGCTCCCGGCCAGCATCGTCGCGCAAGTACGCGGGCATCTTCCGGGATATCCACGCCATAGCGGTCGAGTGCCTCGACGCCATCGACCAGCCAGGCGACCGTTTGGGTGAGTTCACGTTGCTTGAGAGTGAAGATACGGCGATAGCCGGTGCCGAGCGCAGGAACTGCGGCGCCATTGACGGCAGCCTGCGGCTCGCGCGGCCGCGATGGGAATTCGCCTGTAGCTTGGGGCACGGCGTCCGAGAAGGCGTTGACTGCCACGGCGACACCGTAGACGGTCTCGGTCGAAATCAAGGCCAGGCCGCCGCGGCCGAGCACCTCGGCCGTGCGCTCGACGGCACGCCGATGCGGCTCGCGCGTTCCCTCGTATACCCGATAGACCGTCTGCATGTGTATGCCAGCCCCTTACGCTCCGGTGCAAGTTTGTTTACTGTGGGGCATTCTCGCACGAAACATTCAACCTATTTGCCCAGAGCGCATGTTGGTTTGGTGAGCGGCTCTAGTAGTCGGTGAAAGTGAGGGGGTTAATTGAAGATTTTTAGCGCGCAAGCGTAACGGTACGATCGGGAAACTCGATGCTTGCAACCAGTTTTCCGCCGAGGCTCTCTGCGTACCTGCTCAGCGTGTCGAGCCTCATCGAACCCAACTCCCCACGCTCGAGCTCGGATACACGTTTTTGAGAAACGCCCATCGACTGGGCGACCGACGCCTGTGTTAGATCTTTTAACCTGCGAATCTGAGCAAGCTTATAGGCTTCGATACGATCGCGAGTCCTCTCCTGCTCGGCGGTAATGGAGTCGCGTGTTATCCCGCGAGATTCCATATACTCATGCAGTTCCATCTCGATCGAGCCTCCTTACGTGGCGACGGTATATTTGCTCGGCCCTTGGAATGTTGATCGCATACCAACCGTTCCATTTTGCCCTTGACGATCCCGCTCGCGACTTATCACCCGCCAATAGCAATACCGCCTGGCGCTTGGGGTCAAAGGCGAAGAGGATGCGAATCACCTGCCCACCACACGACGTCACTCTCAGCTCCTTTAAATGATGAAGCTTCGAGCCCTTTACGCGGTCAACCAGCGGACGACCAAGGCTGGGACCTTCCTTCTCGAGCACCAAAAGGTCTGCATAAATCTGCTTCAGCGTAGCTTCATCCTGCTCATCAAGCCAAGGTTCAATGTAATCAAGCACGATACGGTACCGATGCAGCTGATTTGACATACCTTTCTCCTTCTATAGTAGAAGTTTTACGGTATATTGCAAGGACAAACTTGCGCAAATGTCTATTTATTCAGCTTAAATACGCTGTTTGGGCTCGGTGACGATGGCTCGAACGATGCGGGGACGATCGGTGAGGTCGTGGACGATACGCACGTCCGAAAGGCCTGCTTGACGACAGAGCTCGGCCGCGGCGTCGAGCGCGCCCTCGTAGAGCTCGCAGGCAAACAGGCCGCCGGCACGCAGCATGTAGGGCGCCGCGTTGAGCAGGCGGCGGAAGATATCGAGACCGTCGGCACCGCCCTCGAGCGCCAGATCGGGCTCAAAGTCCTTGACCTCATGCGGCAGCGAGCGCATGACATCGGTGGGGATGTAGGGCGGGATGGAGACGAGTACGTCAAAGGTGCCCCACTCTTCGCGGGGAATGGAACTCACCAGGTTGGTGAGGCTGAAGGCGACCTCGTCGGACGTGAGGCCAAGCGCATCGCGGTTTTTGGTAGCAAGGTCGATGGCGCGCGGCTCGATATCGGTAGCAGTGCAGGTAACGTGCCCGCGGCGCTCCCAGGCAAGGGAGAGCGAAATGCAGCCCGTGCCGCAGCCGACCTCGAGAACGCGGGCAGTGCGGGGCTCGGCTGGGGCAGATACGTTAGCCTCGGCGGCATCTTGCGCGGGAGTCGCCTGTTGGTCGTTGTCCTCAATGGCGATGCCGTATTCGTCGAGCTCGGGCTCGGGGGTTTCCATGGCCTCTGCTTCTGCCGCTTCGGCTTCTGCTGCCTGCGCGGCGGCTTCCTCGGCCTCGCGGTCGGCCAGTTCCTCGGCATAGGCGCGGCTACCGAGCACGTCGCTACCCAGCGCAGCCTCATCGGCGGCCGTCAGGTTGGCGGCACGGCGCTCGGCGGCCGCGCGTTCGTCAGCCAGCGCCGCCTCGGCTTTGCGGGCCTGCTCGACCTCATCGTTCCAAGGCAGCTCCACGCGCTGGCGGGCAGCGGCCTCGGGGCTCAGCACCTCGGCATCCAGATAGTTCAGAACTTCTTCGACGAGCATCTCGGTCTCGGGGCGCGGGATGAGCACACCGGGGGCGCACGCGACGTCGATCATGCGAAACTGCGTGCTACCGGTGATGTACTGCAGCGGCTCGCCCTTCGCGCGACGGACGACCGCCGCGTGCATGGTCTCGAGCTGCGCTGCGTCGAGCGTCTCGTCCATGCGCATATATAAGTCGATACGCGCCAGACCCGTAGCTGCGCACAGCAGCCACTCGGCAGAAAGACGGGGGTGCTCCTCGCCGCGCTCGGCCAGGTACTCCTTGGTCCACTCGAGACAACGCTTGATGGTCCAGATCTCGTTTGCCATGGGGCCCTCCCCTCTTAAGCGCCGGACGGCGCGCGAAGGTCGGGGCGGGTGGTGCGCGGGGCCAGCGCTTGGCGAGGGGCGAGTGAGGGCGAGGAGCGGGGGG
>URTW01000068.1 GCA_900550815.1 uncultured Collinsella sp. | reverse complement strand
TGGCCTATGCGATCGCTGTCTGGCTCGACCCCAATTCACCCGTTGGCATTCGCGACCTGATCTCGGTCGAGGCGAGTGGCATCTTCTTTGGCAACCTCACACCTATGATGATGGGCTCGACTCCCGCCCAGATCTACCGCCTGACCAAGGCGGGCCAAAATGTCGGCGAGGCTGGCGCCACGCAGTTCACGCGCTTTATCGTGTACCAGTTTGGCCTCGTTGCCTGGGGCGCTATCCTATTGCTTGCTCGCATGCCGTTTTTTGCCGATCGCTATGGCGATATGACGTTGCTGTGCGTCTTTAGCTTTGGTGGACACTGCTGCATCTTGCTGGGCATCTTCGCCGTCGCGCTCATGCCTAAGACCGTCACGCGCGTTGCCCATTGCATCATCAATTGGTTTGAGCGCATTGGTGTCTCGGCCACTAAGATCGAGGGATGGCGCACGTTTGTCGACGGCGAGATCTACTCCTTCTCCGAGAAGTTCAAGCTTTCAGCCGGACATTTTTCTTCCATGCTGCTCACCGTGTTTATCACCATGCTGCAGCTCGCGTTTTTCTATCTGGTGCCGTATTTCCTGATGCTTGCCTTTGGCCACCACGAGGTCGACTTTTTCTCGGTCATGGCCGCGAGCGCCTTTGTCCAGCTTCTGAGCTCTGCGGTCCCCTTGCCCGGTGGAACTGGTGGCGCTGAGGGTGGCTTTGCATTGTTCTTGGGTCATTTCTTTGGGTCGGCTTCGACCGCCGGCTATCTGCTGTGGCGCCTCATTACGTTCATTGCGCCGACCATTTTGGCTGCGCCCCTGTTGGGCCTTAAGAGCGCCCACAACGAGAGCATCCATGCGCGCTGGGATCGCGTGATGCGCAAACTCGGCCGCACGTCTCAGACGCCCTCTGCTCCCACTAAGCCGCACCCCACGAATGCTGTTACCGTTGATCCCAAGAAGCACGCTCAGAAGGCTTCTGGGGCCGCTAAGCCGGCTCATAAAGTCTATGTGCGCCAGACAGGCGATGGTATTCGCGTATCTCCGTCGGCACTCAATAAGAAGAAGCACCCTAAGTCGCAGTAGGGCAGTCGTGCGTTCTTCATGATGCGGGGCATATTTGTGCTGTATGGGGGATAATCCTCTTACGTAGATTATCTCTCATCTGTTGATGAATGCTCGCATATCGACGGGACACGCCCATGGCAACCTGCAAACCGCGGCTTGACCGCCGCATCGTTCGCAGCCGGAATGCCATCCTTTCGGCTTTCGAGCGCCTGCTCATGGAAAAGCCGCTGGCAGACATTACGGTGAGTGCCATCGCGCGCGAGGCCAATGTCGACCGCAAGACCTTTTACGTTCACTTTGGTACGGTTGACGGCCTGCTCGATGCCATTGCCGTCGATGTTGTGGAGATGATTGTCGACTCGGTCGAGAAAACACTTGCTTCCATGGACGGCGACACCAACGAGCGCGCCCTTGGCGCGGCGGCGACCTTCTTTAAAACCGTTAACGAGGCGCTGTGCAACAACCTCGTGCTCAATCGTCAGCTGATCGAGAATATTCCGCTCGATGATTTTATGGCTCGTCTTCGTGCGCCGCTCGAGCACGAGATTGCCGAGCGCGATCTGCTGCCCCAAGGTCTCAAGGACGAGATGTTCGACTACTATCTGGCGTTTTTGCTGTCGGGCATTATCGGTATCTATCGCACGTGGGCACTGTCTGACGGCTCGGTTCCTATTGAGCGTGTCTCTGAGGTCGCCAACGATCTGACTCTCAATGGTCTGTCGAGTCTGGAATCTCGCTTGGATTAGGCCTAGTTGGGCTCGTCGGCGTGGAAATTCCTGTTCACGAGGTTCTCCGGCGCCTTGTAGACCTCGCCGGCGCAGGAGCTGTAGCCTGAGGATCCTTAAAAGAAAGTTCAGTTTATCCTTCCCGCTCCAAATGGGAATCCTCCGATGCGCCTTCGCACGCTTGCATGACCTTGATACCATGCGAGCGTGCGAAGGCGACGAGCTCTGCGTTGCGGGCGTTTATGGTGCCGAAGGCGGCGGGGCACACAATAAGGCGCGCACAGTGGACGAGGAGCTCTTTGGCGCGGGCTATGGTTTTATCCCCGATCGGCTCGAAGGCGCGCTCGGCCACGCATTCCGTCGCCAGGTCGCGCGCGAGCTCGCAGTCGATGTCCCCTTCGTGCAGAACGCCCGCGTAGAACGCCTTGCCCTGCCGGATGAGCTGGCGAAACACAGCCGACCCCGTACCTGCGCCGGCGATGACGAACGTGTGCGCATCACCGTGTGGGCGCCCAATTTCCACGCTGCCGAAGCGCTCGTTGAAGGTGCCATGCTGAAGGCCGTAGAGCTCGCCAATCGTCTCTCGCGTGAATATGTCCTCGGGTGCGCCGGCGCGGAAGACCCGGCCGTCCTTCACGCAAATCACCTTGTCGGCGCTTTTCTGCGCGAGCTCGAGTTCGTGGATGGACATGATGACAGCCACATTCCGCGATTTCGCAAGGTGGCGAAGTATTCGCAGCAGGTCGATCTGGTAGCGGATATCGAGATACGACGTGGGCTCGTCGAGCACGAGCACACGCGGATCCTGCGCGATGGCGCGTGCGAGCATGACGCGCTGGCGTTGCCCATCGCTTATCTGCATGAAGTCGCGCTCGGCGAGCTCTTCCACATGTGCGGTTTTCATTGCCTCGTCGACCCGACTATGGTCGTCGGGCGAGAGTGTGCCCATTCGCCCGGTGTAGGGATGTCTTCCCGCCTCTACGATATCGCGGCAGGTGAGGAGCTCGGTCCGGGGGCGATCTGTCAGCATAACGGCAAGGTTCCTTGCGAACTCCGCCGTCTTCCATCGGGAAATCTCCCGTCCGTCGAGCTCGACCGCGCCGGCAAGCGGTGCAAGATGGCGTGTGATGGTTTTCAAGATGGTCGACTTGCCCGAGCCGTTCGGCCCGATGAGCGCCACGACGTCGCCCGCGCGAACCTCCAGATCGACGCCTTCGACTACGACCTTCTTGTCGTAGCCCGCCGACAGGTCGCTTATGCGGATAAGCGGCGCTCCGTCAGCCTGCGTTTCGACCGGGGTTTCGAGGTTCGACTCCCCTCCGAGCGTTTTGGTCCGCGGCACGAATTCCCCCATCTACCTCACCCGCTTCTTCAACATGAGTGCAATAACCACCGGCGCGCCGAAGATGGCGGTGACGGCGCTGATGGAAAGCTCGACGGGGGAGAACAGCGTGCGCGCGATCAAATCGCAGCCCGCGCAGAAGATGGCGCCTCCCAAGAAGCACGCAGGAATCACGCGGATGGGCTTCGACGACTTCAACGCCGACTTCACGAGATGCGGAACCGCGATGCCTACGAACGACACCGGACCAGCGAACGCGGTCACGCAGGCAGAGAGCATGCTCGCTAGAAGGACGAGCACCACGCGGAAGCGTGCGACGTTCACGCCGACGCTTTTCGCGTAGGCTTCTCCCAGCTGGAAGGCGGAAAGGGGCTTCGATATCGCGAATACGCATGCGCTCACGGTGATCACCACGACCGCGATGACCGCGATGTCGTTCCAGCTCGAACCCGAGAAGCTACCCAAAGACCAGTTGTGCAGGTTCACGATGGACTGGTCGTCGGCGAAGGCGATGAGAAAGTTCGTCGCCGCCGAGCAGATGTATCCCACCATGACGCCTGCCACGATGAGCATGGCCATGGAACTTATGCGCCGTGCGATGAGGAGCACGAAGCCGATGGTGATAAGCGAGCCCAGAAACGCTGCGGCCACCATGGCCGGCGAGGACATGGCCTGGTTCGCGTCCAGAAGTGCGATCATCGTAAGCGCGACGACGAACTTTGCGCCCGAGGAGACGCCCAAGATGAACGGGTCGGCGATGGGGTTGTTGAAAAACGTCTGCAGTAGGAACCCGGAAAGCGAAAGTGCCCCGCCGAGAAGCACGGCTGAAAGCACGCGCGGCAGGCGAATCTCCCAGATGACCTGGCTTTCCATGGAATTGGCCGCGCCGCCCGAAAGGATGCCGGGGATGTGGTCTGCTGGCACGAGCACGCTCCCGATGCACAGGTTGGCCCCGACGAGCACGATGAGGGCAACAGCGAGCAGCGCCGTCACGACGCGACACCGCGCGGCGCGTCCCGATTCGTCGTATGTCATGGAAAGTCGGCTTTTCATGGTGCTAGCCGAGCTTCCTCAGATAATGGAAGTCGCTCGCGTCATCGCCGGTGAACGCCCCGTGCAGCTCGTCGATAATGTCGGCGGTAGAAGTCATCTGCTGGTACATGTCGGCGCTTGTGACCCAGACGTTGCCGTTCTTCACGGCTTTGAACTGCGACAATAGCGCGTTTTTGCCTACGAAGTCGTTCAAGGTGGCAACCGATTCGTCGATGGTGCCGTTGTAGACGATGATGTCGGCATCCTTCGCCGTCGCGTAGAAGCGCTCCATTTCGAGCGTTACTGACGAACCTGACGTCGACGCCGTCTGCGCGTCATCGAGCGCGTAGCTGCCGCCTGC
The DNA here is from genome assembly GCA_900550815.1 of uncultured Collinsella sp. Classification (GTDB taxonomy): domain Bacteria; phylum Actinomycetota; class Coriobacteriia; order Coriobacteriales; family Coriobacteriaceae; genus Collinsella. Next base: position 5,375 of record URTW01000068.1, on the reverse strand, counting down.
AAGCTCGATCATCTGCGCCACGTAGTCGCCCGCCCGCCTCGTGACGGCGGCCCCGTTCGAGTTAATGTAGAAATACGCCACGGTTTTACCTGACGACGCGAGCCCCGACGTTTGCTCGACGCGGGCCTTCTGCTCGTTGAACAGGTGCGCGGCCTCGTCTTCCTTGTCGAACAGGACGCCGAAAAGCTTAATCCACTCGACGCGCCCGAGTGCTTCGGGCTCGCTCGACGACTGTTCGGTGAGCACGACGAGCCCGAGCTTCTGCAGCTTTTCCTTCACATCTGGCGTGTGGTTGATCATGGTGTTCTCGATGGCGAGCGTGCAGCCCGAGGCCGATATTCGCTCGTAGTCGGGCGCGCTGTACTTGCCGCCGTAGGCGATCGCCCCACTTTCGAGCGCGCTTTTGAAGCGCGCGACCGAGCAATCGTCGGCCTTCGTGCCCGACATTAAGATATTGTCGTTCGCATCGAGCGCGTCGACCAGGCACATCGTTGCCGACGACACGAGGTACACCTTGTCGGCGGGGCGCCTTATGACCGCGATGTCGGAGCTCAACCCATCAGGTACCTTCGCATCTTGCGGCACCACGAGGAAGCGCTCCCCGTTCGAAACGCAGATAAGCCGCAGGCCGCCTTCGTACTCGTCGACAGTGAAGTGCTTGGCGTATTCAAGCTGAAGCGCCCCCGTCGGCTCCCAGCCGCAGCCCAAATCGGCGTCGTGGAAGTCGGCCGCGGCGCTTGAAGCCGTTACCGCAGGGGAACCGCCGCTTGCATCGTCGCCCGATTTCTCCTTCATGGTGGATGAGTCGAAGTAGAGCGTGTAGTCGATGGTGTGCGGCGTCGACATGGCGACGGTCTCGGCCGACACGGCGATGTCCTCGTCGAGCGTGACGGGTATCTCGAATGTGGAGTTGCCGCCGTCGTTTACAGGCGCGTAGTCCACGCCGTCGACGGTCATTTTGTCGTAGTTCGAACTCGACCAGGTGATGGTCGCGGTGTAGGTGTCGCCATCCTTCACAATTGTGGTGGGTGAGGCGATGCTTGCGCGCCCTGACCCGCCGGAAAGCGAGACGCTCACGGTGTATTCCTGAGAGCCCGCCGTGCCACCGGTCGCGTTCGGGCTCGCACTGCACCCCGCGAAGGGAAGCGCGAGCAGGGCGACGAGAACGCAGGCGATTGCGCGCGCCGCGATGCTGCGGCGCTTCCTGTTTTCCCCCTTGGGAAGAATCGACCACATGGCGTTACTTCAGTGCGTCGGCGCGCAGATCGCCGCCGGCGGATTCGAATACGAGCGTGCGGTCGTACCACCGCTCCCTTCTAAAGCGCCTCGCGGCGCAGGCGGTGTCCTCGGCGAGCGCTTCAACGGGTACGTCGTAGGTGTACTTGCCTTCCGCGTTTTCCACATAGGGGATGAAGTCGGCCTCGCTCGCGGCGGCAGCCTCGTCGCCCGTGCCCATGAAGAGCTTGCCGTAGCCCGTGCCGGAAAGTGTCATCACGCAGTGCATGGAGCCGTTTTCCACGATGAGCTGGGCGTCCACAATCCTGAACATGTTCGAGCTGGAATCTACGGTGATCGGATAGGTGCCGTCGGCCACCTTGTCGGCGGTGATGGGGGCAGCGCTTGCGCCCTCGGGCGCATCGGCCGCCTGTTCGGTCTTTTCCTGGGAATCGGCATCGCTTGCCTTTGCGCTGTCGATTGAATTTCCGCCGCAGCCGGCGAGCGAGAACGCGAAAAGCGCCGCCGACAAGGCGAAGGCGAGGGTTTTCTTCAACATGGAGTGGTTCCTTTCAATCGCTTCGACCGCCCGCGCCGTGCGGTGGGCGGGCGGGATGCGAATGTAACGGGCATGCGCCGTCAGTCGGGGAAGGCGCATGCCCGTTGCACGGGGACGCGACCGGCGCCCCCGTGCGCGGCGAGTTTACAGCTTGGCGATGGCGTCGTCCACGTGCGAGACGTAGATGTCATCGACCGCGGCGTTCTGTCCCAGACCCTGGAGCAGGCACGTCACTTCGAAGCCGGCGGCCACGAACTTCGCAGCCCAGCTGTCGGGGTCGGTCTCGTCTGCCATGTCGTTGTTCGCGTGGTCGCCCGCGACCACCATGAACGGCGCGAGCACGGCCTTCTTGTACCCTGCGGCGCTCGCGGCGGCGATAACATCCTCGCAGGTCGGTTCAGCCTCGACGGTGCCGACGAAGAACTGCGTCAAGCCCTCGTTCTTGAACACTTCCTGCATCTTGGCATAGTCGGCGTTGGAATCGGCTTCGGTGCCGTGGCCCATGAGGCACAGCGCCGTCTTGCCGTCGTCGAAGGACGCCATGTTCTCCTTAATGGCTGCGGCCACCTTCTTGTAGTCGTCGTCGGAGGTGAGCAGCGGGTCGCCGAGCGAGATCTTGTCGAACTTGTCGGCGTACTTGTCGAGCTCGTCTTTCACGTCGGCGTATTCCAGGCCAGCCATGAGATGCGTCGGCTGCACGACGATTTCCTTCACGCCGTCTTCCACGCAGCGGTCGAGCGCCTCGGTCATGTTGTCGATCGTGATGCCGTCGCGCTTCTTCAGCTTGACGCTGATGATCTGCGCGGTGAAGGCGCGGCGGATGTCGTAGTCCTGCCAGTACTTCTCGCGGATAGCGTCTTCGATGGCGCCGATGGTGATGTGGCGCGAGTCGTTGTAGCTCGTGCCGAAGCTCGTGACGAGGATGACCGGCTTCACGGCCTTCTCCTTTTCACTCGATTTCTCGGAACTCGCGGAGGTGTTGGAGCAGCCCGCGAGCGCGAATCCGGCGAGCGCGACGGCTCCGGTTGCTGCGGCGCCCATGAAGCCGCGGCGTGACATCTGGTCGGACATGGTTTTTCCTTTCCTCGGTTTGCCGGTCCCCCGGCGACAGTTGCTTGTCGGCACAAGCGAAAGAAAAGCGCACCCCTCGGGGTTCACAAGGAGCTAACGCCACGGCGATGCCGTGAGGAAAAGGCGAAGCAGTCTGGCTTGGGGCGCGAGGCGGTTCGCCCGCGCGGCCTATACAGTAATGTCCCTTGCCCAGGATTCCCACCTGGTTCCCTCCGCAAGCCAGCACGGGCTGTGCAGGCGCCGCGCCGGTCATTTCCTTTTATCCGATTGTCATATGCTCGTTGCCGAAACTTTTACTATGATAGTGGGCACTTGTGAACGTGTCAAAGCCAGGGCGGGCGGCATTGCGCCTCCTGCCTGCGTATTTGCGCCGATTGCCGCCGCAGGCGCCGTGTTTTGCCCGCTGCGCGAATGGCGGCGTAAACGGTTGCGATGAGAAACGGGAAGGGAAGGCTCGGATGATTCATATCGTTGGCGCAGGCTCGGGCGCCGCCGACCTTATCACGCTGCGCGGGGCGCGCCTTCTGCGCGCAGCCGACGTGGTCGTTTGGGCGGGAAGCCTTGTGAACCCCGAGCTGCTCGCTGAGTGCAAGGAATCCTGCATCGTCTACGACAGCGCGCACATGACCTTGGAGGAAGTGCTCGACGTGATGTGCGCGGCAGATGCGCGGGGCGAGGAAGTGGTGCGCCTGCACACGGGCGACCCGTGCCTGTACGGCGCCATCCAGGAGCAGATGGACGCGCTCGACGCGCGCGGCGTGGACTACGAGGTGGTGCCCGGCGTGTCGAGCTTTTGCGGTGCCGCGGCGGCGCTTCGCCAGGAATACACGCTGCCGGGAATCAGCCAGTCGGTCGTGATCACGCGGCTATCCGGACGTACCCCCATGCCCGCGGGCGAGGGCATGCGCACCATGGCGGAAAGTGGCTCGACTATGGTCATCTTCCTGAGCTCGGGTATGCTCGCCGAGCTTTCCGCCGAGCTTTTGGCCGCGGGCCGCAGCTCCGACGAGCCGGCCGCGCTCGTGTACAAGGCGACCTGGCCTGAGGAGCGCGTGGTGCGATGCACAGTGGGCACGCTCGCCGACGCGGGCGCGCGAGAGGGCATCGACCGCACGGCGCTCGTGGTGGTGGGCCGCGTGCTCGGAGCTCGCGGCGGGCTTTCGCACAACGGCGCGCAAACGGAGTCGTACGAGCGCAGCAAGCTTTACGACCCTTCGTTTGCCACGGGGTATCGGAAGGCGAGCAGCTAGCGTGGCCTTCGAGCATTACATATATACCGGGACGACCCGCCTGCGCTGCGGCTACACCACGGGGAGCTGCGCCGCGCTCGCGGCGAAGGCAGCCTGCGAGATGCTCTTGTCACGAACGCCTGTCGGCCTCGTGTCGATCGTCACCCCCGGCGGGCTGCCCGTCGAGGCGAACGTGATCGACGCATGCATCGGCGAGGGGTGCGCCCAGTGCGCCGTGCGAAAGGACGCAGGCGACGATGCCGATGTGACCGACGGCGTGCTTGTGTACGCGCGCGTGGAACATGCGGGGTCGGGCACGGGTGCTGCGGGCGGCAAGGACGTGCCCGCGCGCGAATCGGAAGTTTCCGTCGATGGCGGCGTGGGCGTGGGGCGCGTGACGTTGCCCGGGCTCGAGCAGCCGGTTGTGGCGGCCGCCATCAACGCGACGCCGCGCGCGATGATCACTTCGGCGGTGCGCGAGGTGTGCGCCGCGCACGGCTTTTCTGGAAATATTGCTGTGACGATTTCGGTACCCGAGGGCGTTTCCCTTGCCGAAAAGACCTTCAACCCGCACCTGGGGATAGAGGGCGGCATCTCCATCCTGGGCACGACGGGCATCGTCGAGCCGCGCAGCCTCGCTGCCTTGCGCGACAGCATCGAGCTCGAGATCCGGCAGCATGCGGCTATGGGGCGGCGCGGAGTCGTGCTCACGCCCGGCAACTACGGCGGGCAGTTCATCTCGGGGCATTTCCACCTAATCGGTGCGCCGGTGGTCTTCATCTCCAACTTCGTGGGCGATGCGATTGATTGCTGCGTTCGCGAGGGATTTACCAATGTCCTTCTTGTGGGACACGTCGGCATGTTGGTGAAGGTCGCTGGCGGCATCATGGACACCCATTCGCGTACCGCCGACTGCCGCGCGGAGATTCTGGCCGCCCCCGCGGCCTTGGTCGGCGCGGGCGCGAAGACCGTGCGCGAGATCATGTCGTCGGTCACGACCACGGCGGCGCTCGAGGTAATCGAGGCCGCCGGCGTGGGGGACGCTGCGCGCGCCTCGCTCGCCGCGGCAATCGAGGACAGGTTGCGCCGCCGCGCGGCGGGCGCATGCGACATCGCCGCGGTCGTGTTCGACGCCGAGCGCCGCGAGCTTTTCCGCACGTCGGGCGCCGATGCAGTCATCGGGGAATTGGGGGCGACGTATGAGTAAAGGCGTGCTGCACGGGGTGGGTACGGGGCCTGGCGACCCCGAGCTTCTCACGATCAAGGCCGTCCGCACAATCGAATCGTGTCCGGTCATCGCC
>URTW01000067.1 GCA_900550815.1 uncultured Collinsella sp. | reverse complement strand
TGGCGTCGGCCGTTAGCGGGGGACGGGCGGGGGCTATCGGGGTGGCGTCCATGCTCACGGCCGCCACGGTGGTCGATGCGAGTATTTTGAGTTTGGGCCTGGCGGGGTTTGCCACGATCGGCACCGGCTTGGTTGCCATTCTCATTCCGGGCGCCGAGGTTGTCGGCAGCGATATCATCGATACGGGAACCCGGATCATTAAAACGCGTAACAAGTTTGCCAAAAGCGCATCGGAAGGCTTACAGAAAATCGAGACGGCTCTGCCGTATCTGATTGCCGCGCGTGCCACGCAGGCGGTGTCGGCGCAGGATACCGATAGTGTGACCTATACCGGTACGGCGCTTGCTGTGCCCAGGACATCCGAGTCGGACTTCGCTGCGCTCAAAGGGTCAGAGATCTCGACCGATACCATTAAAGACACATCAGATGATTTAGAGCGTGCGGCCGAGGAGCTGCGGAAGGCTTCTGAGGACACGGCGAAGGCTAAAGAGCGCGCTTGGCTGGCGGATTGTGGTGGGTCTGACAAGGGCTCGGTTAGCAGCTGTTCTTGCATGTGGGAGCGTGCGAAAAGCCTGACGGATCTCTCTGGTGCTCAAAATCCGCATTACGCTTCGAGCGTTACATGGGAACCGCAAGTGGCGCTCGATCGCGCGAAGGCCTACTATCGCCAGCGCCTGGCAAATGAGAAACCGCTTGGCGGGGGTCCGGAAAAACAGGCAGATTCTGCTGCACGAAAGGTATTCTTCGCTTATGCGAGCGAAGAAGTCGAGCGGGCATATATAACTGAAAAGGACGGCAAAGTTTCCGCCCACATCCCTTTCCTTCCGCGAAATCCAGATGAGGCGCGGGCGACTGAACTCTATACCGATGCGTGTTGGCCCACGAGTGAAGTAGATAAAGTTACCTATTTGCATTATGGGACTGACTGTCCAAATTACAAAAAAGGAAAGCCAGGTGGGCTGGCATCCGTCGCAGATTTTGACGGTCACGAAACGTGTAGCGAATGCCATTTCGGTGTGTCGTCTTTAGGGTACGTTGCGATTGCAACGACTTCTGTCGAAAGGGGCTTCGAGTACCACTTCGATAAGTTCAAAGAGGCCCTGGAAGACTACGTCGAATGCCGCAACAAAGAGCTTGAGCTCGAGCGTCAGACCGAGGATGAGGCCGACCGTGCGGGCAATGCGTTTGACCAGGCCATTAAAGCGCTTTCGGGCGAGCGTCCGCGTATCGCTCCGCCCGGTCGCAACGGCGTGGTTGCCTTTGCGGTTTCGGGTGCCATCTCGAGCCCCGATGAGCTCAACTCCTCGTTTAACACGGCAGTCAGGCTTGGCGATCGCGGTGCTATCTCTGCCGCGGTGCTGGCGCCCGATGAGGCGACGGCGCAAAACAACGTGCTTTCGCGATTTTTCTCGACATTGAAGGAACGCTCGGGCGGCGTTGCCGGCGTGCTCGACGGCGTCATGGATGTTTGGGGACGGCTGCTCGTGGGATACGGTGATATCCAAGGTTCGGCCGACGAACTTATGGACGAGATGATTAAAGGCCTAGGAGGGGGCAGCGGCGCGTTGGGCTCCATCGCATCGTGGCTCGGCGATACCGTTTCGGCGTCCGTGGCGGCGCTGGGTTTGGAACCGTGCGACTTGCGCCTGCGAAAGCCGGTGCTGACCGATTCCGCCAATGTCATTAAGAGTCCGGGGTCTGACATTGCGGGTCTTTCTCAAGCGCAAGACAAACTGCGAAGTATTCCGTTGGGCGTGACCGATCCCAAGGCACTTTGCGAGGCGTTGGAATATCAAGTCGAACGCACCATTAGCGGTACGGTGTTCACGCTTGCGGAGATTCCTCTGCCCGGCGGCGGCTCCATCCCACTTACCGTCGATGTCGCGACGCTGGTTGGCGCTCTGGGCGGTGGGTCGTAATGAGTATCCGCATGCGTCTGCGCGAGGAGCGCGCCCAAGCGACGGTTGAGATGGCAGTGGTTACGCCCGTTTTGCTGGTGCTGGCACTCATCGTGTACAACGTCATGATCTTTGCCAGCGCTGTCGCGCGCTTCGACCGCGTGGTGCCCGACATCGTGTTGGCGCACGCTGTGGCGCCGGGCGGGGAGGGTGACGAGAACTCTGCCGATGCCTCGGTGACGGTCCAGACTCAAATTCTGAATGCCATGGAAGGCTATGACTTGCAGATCGAAGTGTCGAGCGAGCAAGGCGCGGAGGCATCAGATGGTGGCCTGCTCTCCCTATCCGGTACGTTTAGGACCTACACCTGCACCATGCACTATGAGCCGTGGCCGACTTCTCTCAGCATCGCTGGCGTTCCGCTGGGGGCGCCGACAACGTTGTCGCACGAGTGCGCGGTGACGGTCGATCCGTGGCGTCCGGGGGTGGTCATGTGACCGCGGTCTCGTCCTACATCGCTTACGCGCGGGCACTCAACAGGCTGGGTTGGACGCCGGCCGAGTTTGTGGTGGCGGAGTCGTTTGCCGTGCGCCTGCGCGGCATGCTGGGACGGCGTCCGGTTGCCGCCAATGGCCTGCCGCTTGTCATGGCATTTCCGCACTGTTCCTCAGTCCACACGTGTTTTATGGCCTATCCCATCGACATCGCCTTCATCAATCGCGACGGCAATATCCTCGCGCGCTACGAAAACGTTCGTCCTTGGCGCATGTGCTCCTGCCCCGGCGCCTGGGCCGCACTAGAGCGTCCTTCAATCATTGTTTCGACCCCTGCTCTCCAACGCGTGCCGGCTTAAGAATTGGCGACAGTGGACTTTCGTCATACGAAATTGGGTAAGATGGAGGAGAAGATGCATGGATGTTGAGATCCATCCCAACGCTAAAAAGCACCTGACGGAAAAGCAGGTGCTTAGCGCTTGGCTTGCGGTTACTGAGTGCATTCGTCGCGAGTCGAAGGACGAGCCGCCGAGATGGCTTGCGATTGGATGGCTCCCAGACGGACGAAGCGTGGAGCTTGTCGCGGTCGAGCTTGTCCGTGGGTGGCTTATCATTCATGCCTTGTCTCCAGTCCAGAAGAAATTTTGGCAGGAGATTGAACAGGCTCGGCAAAGGGGTCGATGATGGGCAAGACGTATACGGCCGCTAATGGTCAGGTTGTAACGGATGAAATGATTGACACGTGGTGCGAGTCGTACGAGCGCGGAGAGTTTCCGGATGGCGAACACACTGTTGGTGGGATCGTGCATGGACGGCCCCCGCTCTCAGGTGAGGGGACGGCAACGCTGTCGGTCAAGATTCCTCTGGGAATGAAGGAGGCCATTCGTCGACGGGCGGCTGCCGAGGGGATGACGCCAAGTGAGTTTGCCCGTGCGGCTCTGAGCGAAAAACTTCTTGCTGCCGGCTGATGCCTCTGACGTGCCGATTTATAGAACCGAGGCTGTGCTCAAAAACTTTTTTAAAATTCTCGGTTGACCGAAACGCGTCCTTGGTTATACTAATCAAGCCTTGAAACAAGGCACACCTCAAATGGCTGGGTAGCTCAGTTGGTAGAGCAGAGGACTGAAAATCCTCGTGTCAGGGGTTCGATTCCCTTCCCCGCCACCTTGAATTGACTAGGACCTCTGCAAAGGGGTCCTTTTCTTTTATATAGGGTTCTGCGGAAACTGCGTCCCGGAATTTGGCTTCAGAGTGGGATGCGTTTTCCGCTTTGAGGCCGCTTGGGAAAGCGCGACCCGGAATCCGGCGTCAGAATGGGATGTGCTTTCCTTTTGCGGTCTTTGGCGGAAACTGCGTCCCAGATCCCGCGCTCAGAACGGGATACATTTTCCGGTTGAGGCCTCGAACGGAAAATGCATCCCAGTCTTTTGCAAAAAACGGGACGCGCTTTCCGGTGCCTGCCTCCGGCGCGCGTACACATCTCGTCGCACCATCCCGAGCCCGCCTGTTCCCAGATATTCCTCCCACTTTCGCGTCACTTTACAGACCGTTCGGTCGCCTGTCTGCATGCGCGGGTATACTCAAATCAATAGATATGTCATGCAAGAGCGATGCGGGCTTAGCCCGTATGATTCAAAAGGGGGCAGTGATGGAGAGGATACTCGGCGTTAATCTCTCTGGCTGGTTTATTCCCGAGCCTTGGGTGACCCCGTCGCTATACGCGGCGACCGGTGCATCCAATGCGGCCGAGCTGCAGGAGGCCATGGGCACCGCCGCCTATAACGAGCGCATGCGCCGTCATTACGAGACGTTTGTGAGCGAGGATGATTTCCGTCGCATGGCGCAGATCGGCCTCAATGCCGTGCGTCTGCCGGTACCCTGGTATGCCTTTGGCTCGCAGGAGTCCGATGCGTCCTACATCTCGGTTGTCGACTACATCGACCGTGCAATTGAGTGGGCTGCCAAGTACGACATCCGCGTGCTGCTTGATCTAGCAACTGTGCCCGGTGGCCAGGGCGATTCCAACGATTCGCCCGCCACGCCGGAGGCTGTTGCCGAGTGGCATTCGTCCACTAACGGCCGCCATGTCGCACTCGACGTGCTCGAGCGCTTGGCCGAGCGTTACGGCGAGGCCGAGAGCCTGCTGGGCATTGAGCTGCTGGATACGCCGCAGATGAGTGTCCGCAAGAGTCTCTTTGCCATGACGGATGGCATTCCGGCTCACTACCTGCGCAATTTCTATCGCGATGCCTACGAGCTCGTCCGTTCGTATATGCCCGAGGATAAGATCGTCGTCTTCTCGTCGTCGGGGCATCCCAGCGAGTGGAAGCATTTTATGCGCGGCACTAAGTACAAGAACGTCTACATGGACCTTCACCTGTACCATTACCGTGACGAGTATGCGCTCGATATCACGAGCCCCCGCGGGCTGACGACGGCGATTTCGCGCAACAAGCGCGAGCTCAAAGAAGCGATTTCGACAGGGTTCCCCGTGCTGGTGGGCGAATGGTCGGGCGCGGCGATTTTTGCCAACTCGTCGGTTACGCCCGAGGGCCGCAATGCCTACGAGCGCGTGTTTATCGCCAACCAGCTGGCTTCGTTTGCGCCGGCTGCCGGTTGGTTCTTCCAAACGTGGAAGACCGAGAAGCGCATTGCAGCATGGGACGCCCGCGCGGCGCTCGGTACGCTCGAGCGCGGCATGATTGAATAGGTTGATATGACGCAAAACAGCGCCCATACGGGCAAACTCTATGTGGTCGGCACGCCCATCGGCAACCTGGGCGACCTGTCCCCGCGCGTTGGCGAGGCCTTTGCCACTGCCGATGTCATCTGCTGCGAAGACACGCGCGTGACGTCAAAGCTGCTGATGCACCTGGGCATTTCCAAGCCGCTTGTCCGTTGCGACGAGAATGTGATCGCCAGCCGCGCCGCCGGCCTGGTCGACCGCCTGCTGGCGGGGGAGACCCTCGCCTTTGCCTCGGACGCCGGCATGCCGAGCGTGTCCGATCCCGGCCAGGCGCTAGTTGAGGCGGCGCGTGAGGCCGATGTGCCCGTTGAGGTTATCCCCGGGCCCTCTGCTTGCGTCACGGCGCTTGTTTCGTCCGGCATTCCCTGCGAGCATTTTTTCTTCGAGGGCTTTTTGGGCCGAAAGCACGGCGACCGCGTGCGCCGTTTGCAGCGCCTTGCCGTGGTGCCCGGCGCGCTCATCTTCTACGAGTCTCCACATCGCATCGTGGCGACGCTCGAGGCCGTGGCGGAGGTCTTTCCCCAGCGTGAGGTTGCCGTCTGCCGCGAACTCACCAAGCTGCACGAGGAGGTCTTGCGCGGGCCCGCTGCCCAGCTTGCCGAGGAGCTGTGTGCTCGCGGCGAGGTAAAGGGCGAGATTGCGCTGGTCATCGCGCCGCCGAGCGAGGACGAAGAGGCCGGTATCGCGCCGGTTGGCGCCGCGGCAGCGGATCCCGACGAGGCCCTGCGCGAGGATATCCGCGCCGCGCTCGAGGAGGGGGAGCCCGCGTCTGCGGTGGCCAAGCGCCTGTCTCAGAAGTATTCGCGCCGCAAGCGCGATGTCTATGCCATGGTGCTCGATATGCAATAGATGGAGGATATCCAGCCCTTGCGCTAGAATCATCCTCTGTATGCAACGTTTTTCTGGAGGACAAACCCCATGGATCAAAGCAAGCCTTCGTTCTTTATCACGACGCCCATCTACTACGTCAACGCCGATCCGCACCTGGGCACGGCTTATTCCACCATCATCGCCGACGTTCAGGCTCGCTATCGCCGTTCCGCCGGCTATAACGTCAAGTTCCTGACCGGCATGGACGAGCACGGCGAGAAGGTCGCCGAGGCCGCAGCCAAGCACAACATGACGCCGCAGGAGTGGACCGACAGCCAGGCCCCGCACTTCAAGGAGCTTTGGAGCAAGCTCGAGATCTCCAACGACGACTTCATCCGCACCACCGAGCCGCGCCAGCATCATGCCGTGCAGTACCTGTGGGAGCGCATGAAGGAGTCCGGCTACCTGTATAAGGGCAGCTACGACGGTTGGTATTGCGTGCCTGACGAGACCTACTTCACCGATACGCAGGTCCAGAAGGGCGACGAGGAGTACGGCAGCGTCGGCCAGCACCTGTGCCCCGACTGCCACCGTCCGCTTGAGCGCGTGCAGGAGGAGTCCTACTTCTTTAAGCTTTCCGCCTTCCAGGACAAGCTGCTCAAGCTCTATGACGAGCACCCCGACTTTGTCGAGCCCGCGTTCCGTATGAACGAGGTGCGCAGCTTTGTCGAGGGCGGCCTCAACGACCTTTCCGTGAGCCGTACGAGCTTTGACTGGGGCATCCAGGTTCCGTTTGACGAGGGCCACGTGACCTATGTGTGGTTCGACGCGCTGCTCAACTATATGACGGCTGTCGGCTACGGTGTCGATACCGACGAGGCCCGTGCCGAGCTGGCCTATCGCTGGCCCGCGCAGTTCCACATCGTGGGTAAGGACATCATCCGCTTCCACTGCGTCATTTGGCCCGCCATGCTCATGGCCATCGGCGAGGCCCTGCCCGAGCACGTCTTTGCCCACGGCTTCCTGACCGTGCGCAATGCCGAGACCGGCAAGGCCGAGAAGATGTCCAAGAGCCGCGGCAACGCCATCGCTCCGCAGGACGTTATCGACATGTTGGGCGTCGAGGGCTATCGCTACTACTTCATGACCGACGTCGTCCCCGGCACCGACGGTGCCATCAGCTTCGACCGCATGGAGCAGGTCTACAATGCCGACCTGGCCAACAGCTGGGGCAACCTTATCTCGCGTTCGCTCAACATGAGCGGCAAGTACTTTGACGGTTGCGCGCCCGCCAAGCCCGCATCGTTCGATGCGTTCGACAACCCGCTGGCAAAGATTGCCGATGGCCTGGTCGATCGCTACATGGCCAAGATGGACGTGCTCGATTACGGTGGAGCCAAGGACGAAGTCATGGAGCTCATCCATGCCGCCAACCACTACATCGAGGACTCCGAGCCTTGGGCACTTGCCAAGGACGAGGCCAAGGCTGACGAGCTGGCGTTTGTGATCTACAACCTGCTCGAGGCCATCCGCATTGCCGCCCACCTGCTGATGCCGCTCATGCCCCAGACTTCTGCCGAGGCCCTGCGCCGCCTGTCCTGCGAGGACGAGGCCGCGACCGACGACCTCAAGGGCATTTGCGCTTGGGGCCTGCTTGCCGGCGGTCAGCCTGTCGAGAAGGGCGAGCCGCTGTTCCCGCGTCTGGCGTAGAGACCGCGCGAGCGCCATATCGGCAATTTGCTGTTTAGCTGTAAGGGCATGGCCGCCACGGTCCATGCCCTTTTGTTTCAAGACGCCGCCATCATGCTAAGGAGGCAACTATGACAACTTCGCCTTTGGCAAACCCCACGGCAACAAGGGAGCTGCTGGAGGAGTTTGGCCTTGCGACCAAGCATCGCCTGGGCCAGAACTTTCTAATCGACAATCATGTGATCGAGCGTATCTGCGAGCTTGCCGAGCTTACAGGTGACGAGCGCGTACTCGAGGTGGGTCCGGGTTGCGGTACGTTGACACTCGCGTTGCTGCAGGAAGCGGCGTGCGTTACGTCCATTGAGGCCGATCCTGAGCTCGAACCGGTGCTCGACGCCCACGCCGCCGACTATGCCAACTTCCGCTTTATCATGGGCGACGCGCTCAAGGTGGGCCCGGAGCAGATTGAGCAGGCTGCGGGCGGTGAGCCGACGGTATTTGTCGCGAACCTGCCCTATAACGTGGCGGCGACGATCATCCTGCAGTTCTTCCAGACGATGCCCGCGCTCAAGCGTGCCGTCGTCATGGTGCAAAAGGAGGTTGCCGATCGCATTGCCGCAGTGCCGGGCAACAAGACCTATGGCGGCTATACGGCAAAGCTCGGCCTGTATGCGCAGGTGACGGGTCGCTTTGAGGTGCCGCCGCGTTGCTTTATGCCGGCGCCGCACGTGGACTCGGCCGTCGTGCGTATCGACCGTGTTGACGGCGTGGTGCCCGAGGGGCTCGATCGCGAATTTGTGGCCCGCGTGATTGATGCTGCATTTGCTCAGCGTCGCAAGACCATCCGCAATTCCATGAGCGCCAACGGCTTTGCCAAGGACGTGCTCGATGCTGCCTTTGAGGCTTGCGGTATCGCGCCCACCACGCGCGCCGAAACGCTTGATGTTGCCGACTTTGTCCGCCTGGCCCAGGAGCTAATCCATGACGCTTAATGCCGAACGCGTGACGTTTACCAAGAAAAAGAAGACGGTTGCTTGTCCCGTGCCCTTGGCGCCGCTTGCCGACACGCATGCGCATCTGCTTTCGTTTTGGGGCAAAGAAGTGCCCGAGACGCTCGTGCGCGCCAAAGCCGCGGGTGTCGACCTGTTGGTGACGATGTTCGACCCCATCGCTGACAAACGCAGCGTGACGGACTATAGCGACTGGCTCGTGTGCGAAATTCTGCCGATGCAGGATATCCCGCAGATCAAGTATCTTGCCGGCGTGCATCCGTATGGCGCGCCGGACTATACCGACGACGTTCACGCACAGGTCGTTGCCGCACTCGATGACCCTTTGTGCGCCGGTATCGGCGAGATCGGTCTGGACTATCACATGGATTACGACGACGACATCGCGCCGGCGCCCCATAGCGTGCAGATTGACTGCATGGCGCGCCAGCTCGAGCTTGCCGTGCGCCGCAATGTGCCGGTGGAGCTGCACCTGCGTCACGAGGACTCGGATGGGGAGCGCACCTCGCACGTTGATGCGTACAACGTACTGCGCGAGGTGGGTGTGCCCCAGGCTGGTTGTGTGCTGCACTGTTTTGGCGAGGACCGCGCCACGATGGAGCGCTTTGTGGATTTGGGCTGCTATATCGCCTATGGCGGTGCGGCCACCTTTAAGCGCAACGACGACGTGCGCGAGGCATTTGCGGCAACCCCACTCGATCGAATTTTGTTTGAGACGGATTGCCCGTATATGGCTCCGGAGCCCATCCGCGGTCTTGAATGCGAGCCCGCAATGATCTCCATTACGGCAAACGCGCTGGTTAACGACCGTGTCGATCGCACAGGTGAGGATGCCGAAACAATCGCGCAAGCCGCTTGGGAAAATGCCTGCAAACTTTTTCAAAAATAGTTCTTGCGTTCGTGGTGGCGCTCCGTTATTCTAATTCCTGCACGCGGGCGTGGCGGAATTGGCAGACGCGTACGGTTCAGGTCCGTATGGGGGCAACCCCATGAAGGTTCAAGTCCTTTCGCCCGCACCATTGATTGAAAGAGCTCCCAGCAATGGGAGCTTTTTTGTTATGGGCCCATCGCGGAGACTTGAACCTGCGAAGGAGCGAGCGTCAAGAAAACGCGGAGCGTTTTTAGCGAGCTGGCGAGGGCGCCGGCAGGCGGCCGAAGCCGGTGCGTATCCGCGCAGCGGATACGCGGACGTCCTTTCGCCCGCACCATTGATTGAAAGAGCTCCCAGCAATGGGAGCTTTTTTGTTAGGGGCCTCTT
>URTW01000066.1 GCA_900550815.1 uncultured Collinsella sp. | reverse complement strand
GACGCTGGGCGATCAGGTTATCGCCGGCGCCAACCCCATCCGTGTCGCCGAGATGGCAATGACGGGCCAGCCCTTCTCCGATAGCACCTACTTCAACAGCGACACCTTCAACAACCTGTGGCCCTACATCGGTATCGGTCTCGCCTTTATCGTCACCGCTTACAAGGGGAACAAGGATAAGACCAAGGCCGTTATCATCCCGCTGATCATCACCGCCGTGCTCTCCTGCGTGACCGAGCCCATGGACTTCCTCTTTGTCTTTGCCGCTCCCGTGCTCTTTGTCGTTCACTCGGTTCTTTCCGGCATCTTCCTGGTCCTGCTCAAGGTCCTCTCCGTGCCCGCTTCGACTGCAGGCGGCATCATCAACATCGTGGTTTCCAACCTGGTCCTGGGTGTCGACAAGACCAACTGGCCGGTTATGCTGGTGCTCGGAGTCGTCAACGCCGCTCTGTACTTCTTCCTCTTCACCTTCCTTATTAAGAAGCTCAACCTCCACACGCCTGGTCGCGAGGAGGAGTCCGAGCTCGCCGAGTCCGTTGCCGAGGGCGAGGCCGCCGCGTCTGTCGCGGTGAAGCAGGGCGCTGTTGCCGCGGCTCCCGCAGAGGGCGTCGATGCGGGCATTGCCGACCTGGTTGCAGGTCTTGGTGGCAAGGACAACATCGAGGAGCTCGAGAACTGCTTTACGCGTCTCCGCGTGAACGTTAAGAACCCGGACCTCATCAATGAGGACCTCATCAACCACGTGCCCAACAGCGGCATCAACCGCAACGGCAATAATATCCAGATCATCTTTGGCATGAAGGTCGCCGAGATGCGCGACAAGGTCGAAAACGCAATTGAGAAGGAGCAGTAAACAATGATCATTACTCTGTGTGGTGGCGGATCCACCTTTACCCCCGGCATCGTCAAGTCCATCGCCCTGCGCAAGGACGAGCTCGACGTTGACGAGATTCGTCTGTACGACATCAACGAGGAGCGCCAGCGCAAGATCGGCGTGCTCGTGGACTGGATTTTGCACGAGGACCTCGGCCTGGACATCATGCTTACGGCGACCACCGACAAAAAGACGGCTTTTACCGACGCGAGCTTCGTGTTTGCCCAGATGCGCGTGGGCGGCTACGCCATGCGCGAGCAGGACGAGAAGATTCCGCTGCGTCACGGCTGCGTGGGTCAGGAGACTTGTGGTTGCGGCGGCCTTGCCTACGGCATGCGCACCATCTTCCCCATGGTCGAGCTGATCGATGACGTTGAGAAGTACGCCAAGAAGGATTACTGGATTCTCAACTACTCCAACCCTGCCGCAATCGTCTCCGAGGGCTGCCGTGTGCTGCGTCCCAACGCTCGCATCATCAACATCTGCGACATGCCGATCGCGATCATCGACGTGGTTTGCGCCGCGCTCGATATCGACAAGAAGGATGTCGAGTACGATTACTTTGGCCTCAACCACTTTGGTTGGTTCACCTCGATCCGTCACAAGGGCGAGGAGGTGCTCCCGCAGCTGCGCGAGTACATCAAGGAGCACCAGATCCTGCTGCCCGATTCTTACCTCAAGGGCATGGGCTCGCTCATGGCAAAGAAGCCCGAGGAGACCGTCGACGAGCACCCCGAGCAGAACCGTCACACCAAGGGCAGCTGGTACTACGTCTGGAAGGGCGAGTACGAGATCATGGAGTGCTTCCCGGAGTACCTGCCCAACACGTATCTGAACTACTACCTGCAGCAGAAGGAGTTCGTCGAGCATTCCAACCCCGAGCGCACCCGTGCTAACGAGGTTGAGGAGACGCGCGAGAAGAACCGCTTCGACGGCAGCGACCACTACGAGAAGACGGGCGAGATCGACGAGAGCACGTTCTATGCTGGCAGCCACGGCGACTGGATTGCCGATCTGGCCATCGCTCTGAAGAACGACACCAAGCAGCGCTTCCTGGTCATTTGCGAGAACAAGGGCGCTATCCCCAACATGCCCTACGACGCTATGGTCGAGCTGCCTGCCTACATTGGCAAGAACGGCCCCGAGGTCATCAGCCGCGACAACATTCCTCTGTTCCAGCAGGGCCTCATGATGCAGCAGCTGAACTCCGAGAAGCTCGTGGTCGAGGCCACGATCGAGGGTTCGTACGAGAAGGCGCTCAAGGCCTTCACGCTCAACAAGACCGTGCCGTCGATGAAGGTCGCCAAGGAGGTCCTCGACGACATGATCGAGGCTAACAAGGGTTACTGGCCCGAGCTTAAGTAAAAGCAACAGGGTCGCTGGCCGCATACCATGAGCAATGCCCCGTCCACGTGATTGCGTGGGCGGGGCATTGTCATTTGGTGCAAGGAGTGTCCCCGGGTGCCGGCAGAGAAGGAACGTCCCTAAGTTCCGCATTGTGGGCTACGCGTTTTATCAAATATGGCATTTATCTGCGGTAATGTTCTATTTCACCGCTGAGGGTGACATTTTATACCGCCTGCCGAACCGTGTGGAGACCTAACAACTTTTTAGCTCAGTGTTGTGCGTGTAGCAACTTCGCCCGGCCTCGCCTCCGGGCTGCCGCATGAGAGGGGATCTTATGGCACGACTGCACGTAATGGAACGCAGCCACGCTCAGGCCGTCATGGACGACCTGCACGATGCGCTCGGACGTCGTCTGGCGGTGAGCTCGCTCGCCCCGTGCCCCGTTGAGTTTACGGCAGCGCTCGTCAACCTGTGTTCGACGCAGAGCTGCGGCAAGTGTACGCCCTGCCGCGTGGGCCTGAGCGCGCTGAGCGACCTGCTCGCCGATGTGCTCGAGGGCCGCGCCGACGAGTCCACGCTCAATCTGATCGAGCGCACCGCCCGCACCATCTATCTTTCGAGCGACTGCGCCATCGGTTACGAGGCCGGTGCCATGGCACTTACGGCTATCCGCGGTTTCCGAGACGATTTTGAGCACCACATCCGCGAGCACTCCTGTGGCTTTGACCGCGAGGCCCGCGTCCCGTGCGTCTCGGGCTGCCCGGCGCACGTCGACATTCCCGGATACATTTCGCTCGTCGAGGCGGGCCGCTATGCCGATGCCGTCAAGGTCATCCGCAAGAACAACCCGCTGCCGCTCGTCTGCGGCCTGGTGTGCGAGCATCCCTGCGAGATGCACTGCCGTCGCGGCATGGTCGATGATCCCATGAACATCCTCGCCCTCAAGCGTTTTGCCGTTGAGCACAGCGACCTCAACGATTACAAGCCGCATGTAGTGGACAACACCGGTAAGCGCGTCGCCGTGATCGGCGGCGGCCCGGCCGGCCTTTCCTGTGCTTACTACCTGGCCGTGATGGGCCATAAGGTGACCATCTTTGAGCAGCGCCACCACCTGGGCGGCATGCTGCGTTATGGCATTCCCAGCTACCGTCTGCCGCGCGAGCGCCTGCAGGCCGAGATCGACTGGATTTTGAGCGCCGGCATCGACGTGGAGCTCGATCACTCCGTCAACGGCGAGGAGCTTGCCCGCCTGCGCGACGAGTTCGATGCCGTCTACCTGGCCATTGGCGCCCACAGCGATAAGAAGCTCGGCCTTCCGGGCGAAGAGGCGCCCGGCGTGGAGTCGGCCGTCAAGATGCTGCGTGCCATCGGCGACGACGAGCTGCCCGACCTGAGCGGCCAGCGCGTGTGCGTCATCGGCGGCGGCAACGTGGCCATGGACGTGGCGCGCTCTGCCGTGCGCTGCGGTGCCGAAAAGGTGAGCATCGTCTACCGCCGTCGCATCTGCGACATGACGGCCCAGGATGCCGAGATTGCCGGCGCCCAAGCCGAGGGCTGCGAGGTTCTGGAGCTCACGGCGCCGCTTGCCATCGAGACGGGCGAAGATGGTCGCGTGAGCGGCCTGCGCGTGCAACCGCAGATTATCGGCGAGCCTCGCCGTGGGCGTCCGGCCCCGCGTGCCGCCGCCACGCCCGAGCGCGTCATTCCCTGCGAGCGCGTGTTTGTGGCCATTGGCCAGGACATCGATTCCAAGCCGTTTGAGGAGATGGGCGTTGCCTGTAAGTGGGGCTGCGTGGTCACCGATTCGGATGGTGCCGTGCCTAACTTCGATGGCCTCTTTAGCGGCGGCGACTGCCAGACCGGTCCCGCCACCGTCATCCGGGCGATCAACGCCGGCCGCGTTGCTTCGGCAAACATCGACCGCTACCTGGGCTTTGACCACAAGATAAAGCTCGACGTTGAGCTGCCGACCGTGCAGTTTAAGGGTAAGCACGAGTGCGGCCGCTGCGAGCTGGGCGAGCGCGAGGCCGGCGAGCGCATCCACGATTGGAATCTGGTCGAGCAGGGCCTTACCGAGCAGGAGGCGCGCCAAGAGGCAAGCCGCTGCCTGCGTTGCGACCACTTTGGCTTTGGCGCGTTCCGCGGAGGGAGGAACCTGGAATGGTAGAGCTCAACAAAACCACCGTCAGCGACAACACCGAAAACGGAGCGCACAACATGGTCAGGCTCACTATCGATAATTGCGAGGTCGTGGTTCCCGAGCACACCACGATCCTGGACGCGGCCAAGTCCGTCGGCATCCAGATTCCTACCCTGTGCTACCTGCGCGATCTAAACGAGATCGGCGGTTGCCGCGTGTGCGTGGTCGAGGTTGAGGGCTGCGACCAGCTGGTTGCAGCTTGCAACAACTATGTGCTCGACGGCATGGTGGTCCGCACCAACAGCCCCAAAGCCCGCGAGGCGCGACGCACCAACGTGCAACTGCTGATGTCCCAGCACGACTCGCGCTGTACGAGCTGCGTGCGCAGTGGTAACTGCAACCTGCAGACCATCGCCAACGACCTGGGCATCTTCTATTTGCCGTACGAGCAGCACCTGGCGCGCGAGGGCTGGGACTTCGATTTTCCCATCATCCGCGATAACGACAAGTGCATCAAATGCATGCGCTGCATCAAGGTGTGCGAGAGCGTGCAGGGCTTAGGGATTTGGGACCTGACCAACCGCGCCACGCATACCGCCGTGGGTACCCGTGGGCGTGCACCGATCGGCAAGACCGATTGCGTCGCGTGCGGTCAGTGCATCACGCATTGCCCGACGGGCGCCCTGCGCGAGCGTGACGATACCGAGACCGTGTTCGACGCCATCGCCGATCCCGACAAGATCGTGCTGGTGCAGATCGCGCCGGCCGTGCGCAGCGCCTGGGGCGAGGAGCTCGGCATTCCGCGCGAGGAGGCTACTGTCGAGCGCCTGGCCTGTGCGCTGCGCCGCGTGGGCTTTGAGTACGTGTTCGATACCGACTTCTCGGCCGACCTCACCATTATGGAGGAGGGCTCCGAGCTGCTCGAGCGCCTGGGTAAGGCCGCTAAGGGTGAGGGCGACAGCCGCGGCTGGCCCATGTTTACGAGCTGCTGCCCGGGCTGGGTGCGCTTTGTGAAGGCGCGCTACCCGGAGTTTGTCGACAGTCTGTCTACGTCCAAATCGCCGCAGCAGATGTTTGGCGCTATCGCCAAGACCTACTACGCCAAGGCGCTGGGCGTGGAGCCCGAGCGCCTGTTTGTGGTGTCCGTGATGCCGTGCACGGCCAAGAAGGCCGAGTGTGCGCTGCCGAGCATGGTGGGCGAGGATGGCACGCCCGATGTGGACGTTGCGCTGACGGTGCGCGAGATGGTGCGCATGATCCGCGCGAGCCACGTGAGCGTGGATACGCTGGTTGAGGAGCCGCTCGTTACGCCTCTGGGCTTTGGCTCGGGCGCGGGTGTGAGCTTTGGCGCCACGGGCGGCGTGAGGGAGGCCGCCGTGCGCTCGGCCTATTTCCTGGTGACGGGCAAGAACCCCGACGCGGATTTCTTTACCGATGTGCGCGGCCTGGACGGCTGGAAGGAGGCCGTGGCCGATATCGATGGCACCAAGGTGCGCGTCGCCGTGGCACACGGGCTGGGCAATGCCGCCCGTCTGCTCGACGCAATTCGCGACGGCCGCGTGAACTATGACTTTGTCGAGGTCATGGCGTGCCCGGGCGGCTGCGTCGGTGGCGGCGGTCAGCCCATCCACGACGGCTGCGAGCTGGCAGCCGAGCGCGGTCAGGTGCTGTGGGGCTTGGATGCCGCTGCGGACATTCGCTTCTCGCACGAGAACCCCGATGTTCAGGCATGCAATCGCGAGTTCTTGGGTGCGCCGCTCTCGCCGCTGGCCGAGGAGTTGCTGCATACCGACCATCATGCGTGGACGATGCCCAACGAGGGGGCGTGCTAGCGATGCGTGCGATTGATGCTGAGATGCCGCGCCGAGGAATTGCCTCGGCGCTCGCCGCGGGCGCCCTGTCGCTTGCGCTCGCGGGCTGTGGCGGCGGAGCTGCCGGTGCCGGGTCCGCCGCGGGCTCGGCTGCCGGGTCTGCCGCTGACGGTGCCGCTGCCGAGCCGGTCGAGGTGCACGTCGCCTCGCTCAAGGGGCCGGCCTCGATTGGCCTGGTGCAGTTTATTGATCAGGCCGCAAACGGCGAGACGGACAATGAGTTCGACTTTGCGATCAACACCGCCGCCGACGAGATTGTGCCCAAGGTCATTCAGGGCGATATCGACATTGCCCTGGTGCCCGCCAACGTGGCGAGCGTGCTCTACAACAAGACCGAGGGCGCGGTGCAGGTCATCGACATCAACACGCTGGGCGTGCTGAACGTGGTGACGGGTAACGCGGACGTTACTTCGGTTGGCGATCTGGCGGGCCATACCGTCTACATGACGGGCAAGGGCACCACGCCGGAGTACGTCATGAACTACCTGTTGGAGCGCGCGGGCCTGACCGGCCAGGTGGCGCTTGAGTTTAAGAGCGAGCCCACCGAGGTGCTGTCGGCGTTGCTTGCCGATCCGTCTGCCGTGGGCGTGCTGCCCGAGCCGTTCAAGACCGCTGCCATCGCCAAGAGCGAGGGCAAGCTGTCGGCTCCGATGAGCCTGACCGATGTGTGGGACGAGCTGGCGGGTGACACGGGTTCGCGCCTGCTGACGGGCGTGACCGTGGTGCGCCGCGCGTTTGCCGAGGAACGTCCCGAGGCCGTGGCGGAGTTCTTGAGCTGCCATGCGGCGAGCGTTAAGGCTGTCAATGCGGCGCCGGCAGACTGGGCGCAGGCCGAGGTCGATGCAGGCATCGTGGACGACGCCAAGATCGCCGAGAAGGCGATTCCCGGGTGCATGCTTGTCTGCCAGACGGGCAAGGATATGAAAGCGGCACTTAGCGGGTATCTGCAGGTGCTGTCCGACGCGGACGCGAGCGCCGTGGGTGGTAAACTTCCGGCTGACGATTTCTACTACATGGAGTAGCCCGTGCGTGCGTTTGCTCGACACATGACAGAGCGTATGAAGGCGGTGGCGGCAGCAGGTGCCGTCGCCGCCTTTTGGCTTGCCGCGTGGATGCTGGTGGCGGCGCTGGTGGCGCAGCCGTTGATCTTGCCGGGGCCGGGTGCTGTTGCCCTGGCGCTGCTGCGCCTGGTGTGCGATGGCGGTACCTGGGCGATTTTGGCGGGCTCGGGCGCGCGGATACTGGGCGGGCTGGCGCTTGCCGCGGTGTGTGGTGGCGTGCTTGCCGGGATTTCGTCACGGTCGCGGGCGTTCGCGCACTTGGTGGCTCCGGCGCTGTCGTTTGTAAAGGCGACGCCGGTCGCCTGCGTGGTGGTTCTGTTGCTTATCTGGCTGGGATCGGCGCGTGTGAGCATCGCCGCCGTCTTTTTGATGGCGCTGCCGGGCGTGTATTTTTCGCTGGCCGAGGGTTTGGCGCAAGCGGATAAGCCGCTGGAGCAGATGTTTCGCCTGCATGGCGTGCGGGGCTGGCGCCTGTTTTGCGCCCACACCTGGCGCGAAGTCCTGCCGTTTGTGCTTTCGTGCGCCCGTGCCGTGATCGGCATGAGCTGGAAGGCCGGCGTGGCAGCCGAGCTGATCGGCATGGCGGTGGGCACCGTGGGTGAGCGCATCTATCAGGCGAAGCTGCTCATCGAGACGGCTGATCTGCTGGCGTGGACCGTGCTGGTCGTTGCTGCCTCGTGGGCGTGCGAGCGCGTGCTGGTGTGGCTGCTGCGGGCTTCGGGTTCCGTGGCATGGCGTGTGGCCGTGCGGGCGCATGGGCGCGGCGCTCGCGGTTGTGTGGGCGGCTCTGCTGGCGGTGGGGCTGCAGCGGAGCTTGCGCTTGCCGTGGGCGATCGCGCGCCCTGGGCTCCGGCGCTGGATGGTCTGGTGCTCAACGTGCCTGCGGGTGGGCGCATCTGTGTGATGGGTGCTTCGGGCATGGGCAAGTCGACGCTGCTTTCGTTGGCAGCGGGGGAGTGCTCGCCGTGCTCGATGGTGTTTCAGGATGCACGCTTGGCCGAGTCCGCCTCGGCGCTGGATAACGTGCTGGTGTGCGCCGATGCGCGTGTGGATGCTTCGAGCGCCGCGGCATTGCTGCGCCTGCTGGTGCCGGGAGTCGATGTGCGTGCTCGCGTGGCCGAGCTTTCGGGCGGGCAGCGCCGTCGCGTCGAGATTGCCCGCGCCCTGCTGTGCCCGGGCGGCGCGGTGATTCTTGACGAGCCCTTTACCGGCCTGGATGCCGCCGCGCGCGATGCAACGACCAAGGTCGTGCTCGACCTGCTCGACGGCCGCACGCTCTTGCTTGCCACGCACGACGCCGCCGACGCTCAGGCCCTCGATATCTCGGACATTATCACGCTCTAAAAACTAACTCAGCAACAAAATGATTCGTTTTCCTCCGTCCCCATGGGGTCTGGTGTGGTATTCTATCTGCGGGGTAATACTTAGGAATACCAAGTAATACCAACGCCGCAGAAACAAACTCCAGCTGCGGGTCAATCGGGTTGCCTTCACAGCCCGTCGCCCAGCCGCGTGGCCCGCATCTATCCGCACTACCGTCGTTTCAAAAAGGAAGCGCCATGGCAGAACACATGACCCCCGTAGTCGCGAAGGTCTTGCCCGAGGAGAAGGCAGCCTTCGCGGCGGCAACTCAGCTCGTGGGCACCACGCCGTCCAACGCCATCCGCATGTTTATCGCTGCGTTCAATCGCTGCGGCACCTTCCCGTTCGACATCTCGCCCAGCGGGGCCTTTGGCAAAGACTGTCCCCAACAGCTAGTCGTTGAAGAACGTCCCCAATGACTAGTCGTCGGGGACGTTCTTAAATGACTACCTGCCGGGAGGAGGTTGGCATGCTCAATGCGATGATTTGGGCGCTTGCCTGTTTTGGCGTCGTCGCTGCCGATATTGCCCTGAGCGTCGTTTTGTTCTCCGCCCTTGGCGTCGCATCGGCGTTCATGGGTTTTTCGATCGATGACCTCGACATTCAATTGCTTCAGGCCGTCGCGCAGACGGCATCGTTTTTGATGGCGCTGCTGTGGTGGCGTTATCTGTGGCCGCGCTCGTTTATGGCGCGCTGGCAGGGCGAGCGCCCGCTTGGCGGGGGAGCAGGCAAAGCGTGGAGGCGCATCGCCTGCGTTATCGTGATCGGCCTTGCCCTGCAGGTGGTCGTTGGCTACGTGACCGACGCCGCGCTGTCGCTGTTGCCCGATGCCGCGGCCGACTACAGCGAGCTTGTCGAGGAAACAGGCATGGGCGACACCACCTATCTCGCCGTCCTGACTACGGTGCTCGGCGCCCCATTTTGTGAAGAGCTGCTGGTGCGCGGCATTATTTTTGAGTTTTCGCTCCGAGCGTTTAATCCGCAGTGCCGCGCACTTTGGAAGCGCCGGCGTCGTGCGAGCGCGCAGGACGGCGCCATGGTGCCCTGGGCGGCCCCAAGCACGTGGGGTATCGCCGCGGCGATTGTGCTGCAGGCGGCAATCTTCGGTTTTATGCACATGAATTGGGTGCAGGGTTGCTACGCGGGTGCCGCCGGCCTCATCTTTGGTTGGGTGCTCGTGACGACCGGAAAGCTCCGCTACACGATCCTGCTGCACTTTGCCTTTAATGCCGGGCCGTATCTCATGACGTCGCTCTGGTTTGTGAACACGCCGTTCGACGT
>URTW01000065.1 GCA_900550815.1 uncultured Collinsella sp. | reverse complement strand
TGATATCTGAGCTGGCGGAGCTGTCGAACAACGATGCAAACGAACGGGGCGCGGATGCCATGGGGTGTCTGCGCCCTGCGCTATGATGGAGGCTATGGATACTCAGACCCCAACATATTCCGATGACGAGCTGACCGCAGCGCTTGCCGAGCACCTGGTGTCGCTCGATCGCGACGACAGCTATCGCGTGGAGCGTGTACTTAAGCGCTCGTCCGTTGAAGCAACCGAGCTCGTGTACTTTGAAGGAACCGGCGGTGGTTCGCTCGGCCCCTTTGTCCGTAAACGCATCGATGCTTCGGCTCAAATCGGCGGGGCATACGAGCGTCTGTTTGCCGCTCAGCGGGTAGGCAGGCGTTTTGAGCATCTGCCCAGAATCGTCGATTGTCGTCGTGTGGGCGACGAGCTCAACGTGGTTATGGAATACATCGAAGGGGAGACACTCGGGGCGCTGGTGGACCGTCTGGGGGCCACCCCCGATTATGCGCGTGAATTGTATCCTGCCCTGTGCGACGCCGTGGGTGAGCTCCATGCCGGTTTTGCAATGGCGGGGGAGACGTCGGCGCCGGTGATCCATCGCGACCTCAAGCCGTCGAATATCATCGTGACAGGTGCCAACTATACGCCTGATGACGGCCTGACGTTTTCATCGCTGGTGATTATCGACTTGGGGATCGCGCGCGTATGGCGCGATGGCGCGGATGCCGATACTGTCAAGTTTGGGACACGGCCCTATGCGCCGCCCGAGCAGTATGGGTTTGGGCAGACGAGTGTGCGAAGCGACGTCTACGCACTTGGCGCCCTGTTGTTCTTCTGCTTGACGGGAGTCGACCCTAAACCCGGGCGCGACATGCGCGTGCTATGCGAGGCGCCCGGCATTCCCGCCCCACTTGCCGATCCCGTCTGCAGGTCGATGGCGCGCGACCCGGCCATGCGTTTTGCGAGTGCGGAAGCGTTGGGACGGGCGACGCGCGCGGCATACGATCTGAGTCGCCCCGTGCGGCCTCCTGCGCCTGCGCCTGTCCGTACTCCGGCCTCGGAGGCGGTGTTGACGCCCCAAGGGCTCCAGAACCCTGCAGGGCTTCCTGGGCCTGCCGCCTCCGCTGCATGCGGTCTGCTCTCTCGCGTTCCGGAGTCTCTGGGGCGCATTTGGAATACGCTCGTCTGCTTTTCGCTGCTTGTGTTCTTTGCCGGAAGTCACTTTGCCGTCTTTCACCCTACGGGAGCAAACCAAAGCTACCCGACGTGGCTTCTCATAATCGAGTATTTTTTCTTTGTCGATGGCCTTATGGTGCTTATGCATTTTGCGCTGCTCGATAAGCGCCGTCTTCGTCGGCGATTCGCACTGCTCGACAGCTATCGCGGCAAGAAACTCGCGAAACTCTGGCTCAAGGCATTGGGTGTGCTGCTCCTATGCATGATCGTCATAGTCGCGGTTGCCAATGCGACCGGCGTCGTCGATACCTCCGCTACCTAAAAGAAAAGGGCCCCGTTGGGGCCCTTTGCAGTTGCACTTAGATGCGGTTCATCTGAGCGGCGACTTTGTTGTACCAGTCCTGCCACGTGGGCGGGCAGTACTTTTTGGCCGCAGCCGGGGTAAGGGTGGAGCCGTAGTTGGCGCCCAGATAGGCAACGTGAGCGGAGATGCCCTCGCTCCAGCTGCCAAAGCTGCGCCAACCGCCGCCACGTGCACTCCAGCCCCAGGCGTTGTAAGAATTGGCGCAATAAGCACCCTTGGTGCTCTCGATGCAGGCGATGGCGGGGGACCAACGGGGGTCGACACCGGTATTCCAAGCGGCGACGGCAAAGTTGTAGCCCTGGCCTGCCATGGGGGAGCCGGCGAGATAATTGTCGATGCGGCTCGTCCACTCATTAATGAACGAATCGTAATCGGAGCTACCGGTATTGGCGTTGTTCACCGTGGTGTCGATGGTGGTGTTGGTGTTGGTGGCCTGGCTGCTGGAATTGCTGCCGCTTACGCCCTCGCCTGAGAGCTTCTCGGCGGCAGCGGCCTTATCGGCCTCAAGCTTGGCAAGCTCGGCGGCATTTTCCTGCTCGGCTTTTGCCTGTGCCTCGCTGCGGAGCTGCTGGGCCTGCGCCAGCGCATCCTCGGCGTTTTTCTGCTCTGCCTCAAGCTGAGACTTGGCCTGCTGGAGCTCGGCCTTGTTCTGCTCGAGTTCGGTTTGCATATTATTGAGCTCTTCGATCTCGTCGACGCTCGAGCTCGTGATCTGGTTGGTGTATTTGCAGGTCGTGATGAACTCACCCAGGCTCTGCGCGTTGACCAGGAAGCTCACGATGGGATTGGTGCCCTTCTGATACTTGTACAGATCGCGCATGGCGGAACTTGCCTTGGCCTGCTGCTCAGGAAGCTTAGCCTCGATTTCCTCGATGCTTGCCTCATTGGAGTCAATCTGCTTTTGCAGGTCATCGAGTTTGGTGCGGGCGTCGTTGTAGGCGCTCGTGGCGGCTTCAATCTTCTGCTGGGCTGCGGAAAGCTGGTCCTGCGTTGCCTGCGAGGCGGCATACGCCGCAACGGGGGAGAGCATCGGCGTGGCCGTCAGCGCAACGGCGAGCGCGGCGCTCGTGATGATACGAGCCGGCTTCGACGCAATGAGCGCTGCGGTGCGATGATTCGAATGCTGCATCCAGTCCCTCTGCAATCAATCGTAGGTTTTGGTTCGAACGGTATTCTACTACTGCTTTCGACCTCAACTTGAACCTTAAAGGTTCCAAAGGGTCAAGTTGAACTTGAGGCTTTGGCTTTGACCTGCGGGAATGGTGAATTGTTGAGAAACCATAGAGTTCAACTTTAACGTTACGGCACCCTGTTGCAACGGGATTCTTAGCTGTAAAAGCTACTTCAACGTGGGGTTTTACAACTGCAGGGTTCCTTCGCGACGAGCCTGTTCCACCTCTTTGAGTGCGTCGGCGGGAGTGAAGGAACAGGTGCCATCGCCGAGCTTGACCTCCTGTATGTCGTCGCCGGTATGGGCTTCTCCGCCTTGTAGCACCACGCCGAAAATGCCCTCGTGGGGAAAGATACAGTCGCCGGCGAGATAGTAGATGGCACAGCGGGTGTGGCAGACCTTGCCGATCTGACTGATTTCGACCAGGACATCGTTGCCAATCTTGAGCTGCGTTCCCAGGGGGAGCGAGAGCAGGTTGATGCCCTGGGTCGTGAAGTTCTCCCCAAAGTCACCCTTGCGCACATCGAGCCCGCGCGCCAGCGCCGTCAGGATGGACTCTGCAGCTAAAAAGGAAACCTGGCGGTGCCAATGCCCGGCGTGCGCATCGGAGGCGAGGCCAAACTGCTCGATGACGGTGTCGTGCCCGTCGGCGACGGGTGACTTACGCGTGCCTTTGTGCTCCGACGTGTTGATTGAGACGATACGGGCAGGCCCGTTGTAAGCATCGTTTGCGGTGCGTAGGGGAGCTGCCGTTTGTGCGCGTTCCGCCAGCTCGCGCTTCGCGGCATTGAGGATGGGATTATCGGTCGGATGGTCTTGGGGCACGTGTGCGCCTTTCGTTCGAGGATGTCAATATACTGAATCCTACAACAATGGTAGGTTCATTGCCCATTGTCGTACAACGGTGAGCGCCGTCTTCGTGCTGGACGATTACGTCGATTGCCATAGATACGGTGGAGCTTTGGGCGCCGGCGGCTTGGCACGCTAGAATAAATCAGTTGCGCAAAGACCGCCCGTTGTGTGGGCAGTTCATGATAGGAAGTTTCCATGGCATTGCAATTTACAGAGCGCGAGTTCATTCCCGTGCTGCTCGGTGGCGACATCAACGCCTATTCGGTGGCGCGCGCCTTCTACGAGGAGTACCAGGTCAAGAGTCTGGTCTTTGGCAAGTATCAGACGGGTCCCGCGTACCGCAGCCAGATTATCGACTACACGCCCAACGTGGATATCGACACCATGCCCGTGATGCTCGAGACCGTCAACGGCATTGCCCAGGCGCATGCCGATAAGACGATCGTCCTGATGGGCTGCGGCGATAACTATGTTGCCCTGGTGGCCCAGGCAAAGGATGCCGATGAGCTGGCGGATAACATCGTCGCTCCCTACGCGCCCTACAGCATGCTCGAGCAGTGCCAGAAGAAGGAGATCTTCTACGAGCTGTGCGAGAAGCATGGCGTGCCCTATCCGCACACGTTTACCTTTACCAAGGCGATGCTCAATGCCCAGGGTGAGGCGCCTGCCGAAGCGCTCGACCAGATCGATTTTCCTTACCCGATGATTCTGAAGCCTTCTGACGGCATCATGTGGTGGCAGCATGAGTTCGAGGGCCAGAAGAAGGCCTATGAGATTGCCGACCGCGCCGAGCTGGAACAGGTCATTCGCGATTCGTATGCCAGCGGCTACACCGACGACCTGATCTTGCAGGATCGCGTGCCCGGCAACGACGAGTACATGCGCGTGCTCACCAGCTATTCCGACCGCAACGGTAAGGTCCGCATGATGTGCCTGGGCCATGTGCTGCTCGAGGAGCATCAGCCCCACGGTGTCGGCAACCATGCCTGTATCATTACCGAGCCCAACGACGAGCTCATGGGCGGCGTGCGCAAGTTGCTCGAGGACCTTCACTTTGTGGGCTATTCCAACTTTGACGTAAAGTACGACGAGCGCGACGGCTCGTTTAAGTTCTTCGATTTCAACACGCGCCAGGGCCGCAGCAACTACTACGTTACCAACAGCGGCTTTAACGTTGCCAAGTATGTGGTGGACGAGTATGTGTTCAACCGTCCGTTTGAGCCGGAGTTTGTGACGGCTCAGGACGAGGCCCTGTGGATGGTCGTCCCCATGGGCGTCGTCGACAAGTACGTCAAGGATCCCGAGCTGCGCGCTAAGGTGCATCGCCTGGACAAGGAAGGCAAGGGCGCCGACCCTTCGTTTATGAAGGGCGACTTTGTCTTTAACCGCTGGCTGCGCATGTGGCACACCAAGCTGCGCCACTTTAAGCTGTTCAAGACGTATTACAAGTAGATGAGCGCGGCGCCCGTCCGGTTTACATCGGGCGGGCGCGGGTATGATACGCGCAATTGCGCAAGCGTCACCAAGGAGGCGGCGATGGAAAAGCTGGGAGTTATCGGCGGCATGGGCG
Organism: uncultured Collinsella sp.; assembly: GCA_900550815.1. Taxonomy (GTDB): domain Bacteria; phylum Actinomycetota; class Coriobacteriia; order Coriobacteriales; family Coriobacteriaceae; genus Collinsella. The sequence goes on along the minus strand of URTW01000065.1, from coordinate 4,836 downwards.
CCGAGGCCACGTCGTATTACTACGACCAGGTGGTGCGTCATACGGCTGCTGCCTGCGATCAGGAACATATCGACATGGTGGTGCTCTCCAAGTCGACCATGCCTGCCCGCACGCTGGCCATTAAGACCGGCGAGCATGCCAAGCTGCTGGCGACCATGAAAGAGTGTGCCCAGGCACTCGAGTCGCTGGGCTGTGCGCACATTGCCATTCCCTGCAACACGTCGCACTACTTCTACGACCAGATCCAGTCGTTTACGAAGGTGCCGATTATCCACATGCCGCGTGAGTCGGTGCGCTATGCTCTGGCCGGTGCGGTGATGGGGGAGTGCGAGTTCGACCCCAACCTGAGTATGCCGGCCGAGCCGGTGCACAAGATCGGCATCATGGGCACCGACGGAACCGTGGGCGCGGGTGTCTACGGCCGCGAATGTAAGGCTGCGGGTGTTGAGGTTGTCTATCCCAGCGAGAAACGTCAGAACGATGTGATGTCGCTTATCTACGATGATGTGAAGGCCGGACGTGAGCCCGATATGGATAAGTTCGACCGCGTGATGTGGGAGTTCGCCCGTAGCGGCTGCGACCGCGTCATTCTGGCCTGCACCGAGCTATCGGTGCTGCAAAAGTACCGAGAGATGCCCGAGATCACCCTCGACGCCATGGATGTCCTGGTGCGCGAATCCATCATCCGCAGCGGCGCCCCCTACCGCCTCTAGCTTCCGACCCGCCAAAAAGGGACAGGTTAATTTTGGTAGGTTTTATCTGGTGAAACAGTAAAGGCCTCGGCTCGTTTGGTGCGAGCCGAGGACTTTTGCGTTGGGCGGTTGCTGTCAGTGGTGAACTAGAACAGGAAGCCGATGGCGATGAGGGCGATGCTGACGATGAGCACGGCGATGTCTAGGCCCTTGATGGGGTAGCGCTTGTACGAGCTGGCGCGCGTACGCAGATAGAAGCCGCGCTGTTCTGCCGCCAAGGCTGTGGCATCGGTCTTGCCCACGCTCGAGATGAGCAGCGGCACGCACAGTGGCAGCATGAGCTTAAGCTTCTTGATGGGGTTCTTGGTGTCGTACTCGACGCCGCGTGCGGTCTGCGCCTCCATGATGGCGTTCATCTCCTGACCAAACACCGGCACAAAGCGCAGCGCCGTGGTAAAGGTGAAGGCATAGCGATACGGCACGTGCAGCACCTCGACGCAGGCGTTGGCAAGGTCGTTGAGCTTGGTCACCATGAGCATGAGGATGAGTGGTAACGCCACACCCAGCAGGCGCAGGCAGGCCTTCGACCCTGTGACGAGGCCCGTGTCGGTGATAAAACCCCACACCACGTTGCCATCGCGCATAAAGGCCAGCTGGAGCACCAGCATGATAAGCGCGAGCGGAATCAGCAACTTGAGCAGCGAGAACAGACGGTCGACGACGCCGGCATAGGCGCCCAGCGCAAGGGTGAGTGCCAAAAAGCCCAGCAGCGCCACGTAGGTGTCGGACAAGAAGATGCCGACGATGATGGCGGCGGCGAGGCCCAGTTTGACGACGGGATTCAGGCGATGCAGCAGCGTATCGCCCGGCATGTAGTCGATGACGTTAACCACGGTGGACCATCTCCTTGGTAATTCGAACGACATCGGTGACCTCGCTCACCTGCGCAAAAGCGGGCGAGACGGAAGATGCCAGACGGCGCGAGAGTTCAATAACCTGGGGAGGCTCCACGTAGGCACGCCGCATGAGATCGATGTTCGAGAATAGCTCGTGCGTGCGGCCGCGGTCGAGGATGCGACCGTCGGCCATTACCACAATGCGCTCGGCAAAATCCGAGACGACTTCCATATCGTGGCAGACCATGATAACGGCGCAACCGCGCTCGGCCATGGTGCGCACTGTTTCCATGACGGTCATGCACTCGCGGTAATCAAGGCCGCTCGTGGGCTCGTCGAGCACGACGATCTTGGGCTCAACCACTACGACGGAGGCAAGCGCCACCATTTGTCGCTGGCCGCGCGAAAGCGAGAAAGGCGCCTCATCGGCAGGCAGGCCAAATCGGTCGATGACGAGCTGGGCGCGACGCAGTGCCTCGGCACGGTCGATGCCGCCAAGCTCCAGGCCAAAGGCGACCTCGTCGAGTACGGTATCCTTGCAGATCTGGCGGTCGGGGTTTTGGAAGAGCGTTGCGACCTCGCGGGCGATGCGGCTCGTGGGAGCGGCTGCGGTATCCAGTCCCGTGACGCGCACGCTGCCCGAGGCAGGCTTAAGCAGGCCTGTGAGCAGTTTGGTGAGCGTGGTCTTGCCGGCACCGTTCTGGCCGACGATGCCCACGAGCTCGCCGGGATAGAGCGTCAGGCTAAGGTCGTGTACGGCGGCGCCGCCATTGGGATAGGCAAACTCACCGTGATCGAAGGTGAGTACGGGTTCGGCGTCCTTGGCATGAGGACGCAACGACGGTGCATGCGGGGAACCGGCGGGCGCCTGGGCTTCGATGGCCGCGTGTGCGGGGTCGCCGATGCCCGAAATCAGGCGCTCAGCCTCATCGACATCCAAGCAGGGGGTACCGCTTACCAGGCCATCGGTTTCGAGGCTATTGAAGATACGCGTGACGCGAGGGCAGTCGACGCCGATGGCACGGAGCTCGTCGGTGTGCGCAAAGACCTCGTGTGGCTCGCCTTGCAGCGCGATTTCGCCATGGTTGAGCACGAGCACGCGGTTGCAGTACTCCGAGAGCAAGGCGACCTTTTGCTCAACGACGACGATGGTGATTCCAAGTGCGCGGTTTGCCTCACGCAGCGTCTCGAAGACCAACGTGGAGCTGGCGGGGTCGAGTGCCGCGGTGGGCTCGTCGAGAACCAAGACGCGCGGACGCATGGCGAGGATGGCGGCGATGGCTACCTTTTGCTTCTGTCCGCCCGAGAGGGTGGCGATCTCGCGGTCGCGCAGGTCGCTGATGCCGACGGTCTCGAGCGTTTCGCTCACGCGCTGCTCGATCTGGTCGTGGGGAACGCCAAAGTTCTCGAGGCCAAAGAGCATCTCGTCCTCGACGACCGAGGCGACCATCTGTGTGTCGATGTCCTGCAACACGCTGCCGACGATCTGCGACACATCGGTGAGCGAGACTTCGCAGGTGTCGTGGTCGTCAACCATGACGGACCCAAAGAACGTGCCGGTGTAGTGGTGGGGCACGGCACCCGACAGACAGGCGGCAAGCGTGGACTTGCCGGCGCCCGAGGGCCCGATGATGCCGATGAAATCTCCCTTGTTCACGCTGAGCGAGATGTGGCTGAGCGCCTGCTCGGTCTGCGTGCCATAGGAGAACGAGACATCGTCGACGTTGATGATCGTTTCCATGGATACCTTTCATAGTCATTGGGGACGTTCTTAAATGACCAGTCGTTTAAGAACGTCCCCAAGAGCTCGTTGTTTGGGACAGTCTTTACCGATGGGGCACTGTGGGTTAGTTGAGCCTAAGGGCCTTCTGGATGGGCAAGTAGAGGGCGCCGACCAGAATGGCGTTAAAGACGGCGGTCATGGCGACGACGGGCAACATGGCGGCGGCGAGCTCGCCGACCACGCCGAGCATGGCCATCTTGATGACCATGAAGATGACGCCGGAGACAAAGGTGGTCAGGAAGGTTGCGACAATGGCGATCGCGGGCTTGACCTGACCGATCTTGCCGACGGCGTAGACGATGCCGGCCATGAGCATGGCGGCGATGCCCTCAGCGGCAAAATCGACGATCGGCGTAGTGGTGGTGAGCTGTATCACGGCGGCCGAGATAAGGCCAATGACGAGCGCCTGGCCGATGTTGGGGCGAACGACCAGGATGGTGAGGCAGAAGGCCGAGATGATGAACTCGGGGCTGATCATGCCGCCCGAGATGCCCGAGATGGCCTTGCCGACGGTGAAGTTGAGGATGAAGCCGGCGGCGAGCAGGATGGCGAGCAGGACGAGGGCGCGGACGTCGAGTTTGCCGCGGTCGGCGGTCTGGACGGTGCGGGGCTGGGCGGCGGTGGTGTTCTGTGACATGGTGAAAATCCTTTCGGAATGGGAGTGCAAGAGAAAAGCGGAGGCGCGTGATGCGAATGCGATCGGGCTCGAGATAGAAAAAGGCCCCCGGTCGAAACCGGAGGCCTTCCAATCACCTAGAGCGCAAAAACAGGCGTGAGGGACTCACTGTCGACCGATCGTATTCGCATCACGCCACCACCAGTTGTTGAGAGACTTCATCGTGTTCTTCATGTTGGTGGCTCCTTTAGTGATGCCGTGGCGCGGTCGCGCCTAGTTGCTGTTGCTCCGCACTATAGCACAGCGAAGTGGGTGCGGGGAAATCTTTTTTGAAAAGATTTCAAGCGGGTTTCCCGCCGGTCAAAAGGCGGGTTAAGCGGGCGAGGTGACTCATGTGCCCCGCCCGCTCAGCTAGGACATGAGGGTCTTAGGCCTTCATGCGACGATAGATCACGTAGACGCAGACACCGATGATGACGACGGCGCCAACGGCCATGGCGGCCATGTTGTTGCCCTCGGACTTCTCCTCGGTGGCCGCTTCCTCTTCGGCCTCTGGCTCGGTCACGTCCTCATCGGAAAGGGCCTCGTCGGCGTAGGTGATGGATTCGACCAGGCAGTCGTTGTCGGCATCGTAGTCGCTCGGGACGAACTCCTCGGAGAAATCGCCCTCCTTGAGGTAGTCGCGCATCTCCTCGAGCATGGCCTTGCACTTAACATAGGTGTTATTGGTTGCAGCCTTGCCGGCCTTGTTGGCCAGGGCGGTACGGGCCTCGATGCCTACTTCGGCCTGCAAGGCATCGTCGCCGGTCAGGTACTGCACGATGAGTTCCTACTGCGGGGCGACGAGAA
>URTW01000064.1 GCA_900550815.1 uncultured Collinsella sp. | reverse complement strand
CGCGGCGGTGCGATACGCGCGCTCCAGCAGAGCGGCCTGCGAGTTGAAGGGCTTCTCGTCCTCTTTGCGCTCCACGGGAACCCAGGTGCCGTCACTCGTCAGACTGCGTGCCTTCACGTTGTCGCGCAGCTGCATACCCATGTACTCGTGCACCAGGGCGCGGCAGGTGGGGTCGAGCACGGGGAAGGCGATCTCCACGCGGTGCTCGGTGTTGCGCGTCATCATGTCTGCCGAGCTCAGGTAAATCATGTCCGAGTCCACGCCGAAAGCATAGACGCGCGCGTGCTCCAAAAAGCGTCCGACGATGGAGCGGACATGCACGTTCTCGGTCTTGCCCGGAACACCGGGCTTGAGGCACGAGATGCCGCGGATGATCATGTCTACGCGCACGCCGGCACACGATGCCTCGGCAATCTTGTCGATGACCTCGCGGTCGGTCAGCGAGTTGAGCTTAAAGAACACGCGGGCGGGCTCGCCGACGAGGGCGCGCTGAATCTCGCGGTCAAGCCCGCGCATGATGAGCGGTTTCAGTCCGACGGGCGCCACACCCAGGAAGCGGTAGTCGCCGCGCAGGTTGCCCAGCGACAGGTTGCGGAAGAACAGGTTGGCGTCCTCGCCGCTGCCGGGATGGGCTGTCATGAGCATAAAGTCGCTGTAGAGTTTGGCCGTCTTCTCGTTAAAGTAGCCGGTGCCCATAAGCGTCAGACGGGTAAGCGCCATGCCCTCGCGATAGGTGAGCTGGCAGATCTTTGAGTGGCATTTAAAGCCCTCGGAACCATAGATGACGGTGCAGCCGGCCTCTTCCAGGCGCTCGGCCCACTCGATGTTGTTCTGCTCGTCAAAGCGTGCGCGGAGCTCCATGAGCACCGTGACCTCTTTACCGTTTTCGGCTGCATCGATGAGTGACTCGCACAGGCGGCTTTGCTTGGCCACGCGGTAGAGCGTGATGCGCAGCGAGATGCACTCGGGGTCGTAGGCTGCTTCGTGCACCAGGTCCAAGAACGGATTCATGGCCTCGTAGGGGTAAAAGAGCAGCTTGTCGTGCTGCAGCACCTGCTCGCGGATGGAACGGGACATGTCGATGGTGGGGTTGGGCTGCGGCTTAAACGGCGTAAAGAGTAGCTCGTTGCGTAGATGCTCGGGAATCTTGCCCTCAATGCCAAAGACGTAGCCCAGGTTGAGCGGGATATCGCAGGTAAAGACCGAGCGACGCGAAAGCTCGAGCGCCTTGCGGATAGTCTTGAGCGTCGCCTTCTCGAGCGATCCCGAGACCGCGAGCACTACCGGCTGCAGGCGCAGGCGCTTCTTGAGAATGCGCTTCATGTGCTGGCGGTAGTCCTCTTCCTCCTCGACGCCCTCGCCGTCCGGATCGATGTCAGCGTTGCGGGTGACGCGGATCAGCGCACGATCCAGCGGCTTATAGGAGCCAAAGCAGCTGTCCAGGCAGGCGAGGATGACGTCCTCGAGCAAGATGTAGGAGTAGGTGCCGGTGGGCGAGGGGATCTCGACCACGCGGTTCATCGAGGCGGGAATCTCGATAAGGCCCAGCAGGCTCTCCTCGTCGGTGACGCCGTCCAGGCCACAAGCCAGATAAAGTGCGCCGTTGCGCAGGTTGGGGAAGGGGTGGCGTGGGTCAATGACCAACGGTGAGATAACCGGCGACACGTAGGCCTGGAAGTAGCGGGTTACAAAGGTGCGCTCCTCGGGTGTAAGCGAATCGATGCGGGCGCGGTGAACGCCCAGAGCGTCGAGCTTGCCCTCGATGCTCTTAAAGATGGACTCCCAACGGGTAAGGAGCCCGGGCAGCTCTGCCATGACGGCATCGCCCAGTTCGGAAGCGGTCATATTGCTCTTGTTGTCGACAGGATGTTTTTTGAGCTCCGCCAGATCGGACAGGCCGCCCACGCGCACCATGAGAAACTCGTCGAGGTTAGACTCGAAAATCGACACGAACTTTAGACGCTCGAACAGCGGAACGGTCTCATCGAAGGTTTCGTCAAGCACCCGGTTGTTAAAGCGCAGCCAGCTAAGCTCTCGGTTTTGCGTGTACGAGAAGTCGCGCGGCGGCTTGCGCAGCTTTGCAGCGGCTTGCTTCTTTTCGATTTTGCTCGGCATATGCATCTGTCCGTTCAGTCCCCACAAGGGACGGTAGCCTAACACTAATCACTATTGTCTCAATTTAGTCGACCGCTGGCACGAACGTATCGCGTGAACGGTATCTTTACCTACTTCTTACGCTGACGAGTCATAGGACTGACGCCCTGCTCGTCTGCAAGCGGTCTATATCCTCACTCAACTGGTACGTAAGTGTGAATAAGAATGATGGATAGCTGAATATCATTGAATGCAGGCGGAAACGTAAACAAACATCATTTATATACATAAAACCGATTTAGCTATGCAATTCTGAATCAAAAGTTTAGAGACGCAATCGCAAATGGTTTTTAAGAAAAAAGAGCATTTACCTTTGAAAAGCTACTTTAGAACGCCGAAGTACATCATGGGGGAATCACATGCGATATACCGTTCATCGCACTTTGTTGACCGTTCGGGGGCGAGGTGGAATTGCGGGTGGAATTTGGATATAACTAGAGCTGTCAGCAAGCAGTGCCCGTTACGGAAGGGCGCTGAGAGATTCGGCCGAAAGGCCCGAAAGAAAGGTAGGAGGCCATGACGAAAGGTCTGCACGTGCCTTCCGAGATCGGCAAGCTCAGGAAGGTCTGCCTGCACCGTCCCGGCGACGAGCTCCTCAACCTGCCGCCCGACGAGCTCGAGCGACTCCTGTTCGACGACGTCCCGTTCCTGGAGGTCGCGCAGCAGGAGCACGACACCTTCGCCCAGATCCTGAGGGACCAGGGCGTGGAGGTCCTCTATCTCGAGAACCTCGTCGCTGAGGTGTTCGACCAGGTCCCCGGCGCCCGCGCCGAGTTCACCGACCAGTACATCGCCGAGGCCGGCATCCGCGGCCAGCACATGCCGCAGATCGTCCGCGAGAAGCTGGACTCCATCGAGGACAACCTCGAGTTCGTCAAGAAGACCATGGCCGGCATGACCAAGTCCGAGATCGACCTGCCCCTCACGGCGTCCACGACCCTCGACTCCCTGGTCAACTCCGAGTCCGAGTCCGACCTGATCATCGACCCGATGCCCAACCTCTACTTCACCCGCGACCCGTTCGCGGTCGTCGGCGAGGGCGTCAACCTCAACCGCATGTACTCGGTCACCCGCAACCGCGAGACCCTGTACGGCAAGTACGTCTTCAAGTACCACCCCGACTACAAGGACGTCTCGCTGTACTTCCGCCGCGACTGCCAGTTCCACACCGAGGGCGGCGACGTGCTGAACATCAACGAGAAGACCCTCGCCGTCGGCATCTCCCAGCGCACCCAGGCCGCCGCGATCGACGTCATGGCCCAGAACATCTTCTGGAACTCCGACTCCAAGGTCGAGCGCATCCTGGCCTTCGACATCCCGGTCTCGCGCGCCTTCATGCACCTCGACACGGTCTTCACCCAGATCGACGTCGATAAGTTCACGATCCACCCCGCCATCATGGGCACCCTGCGCGTCTACGAGCTGACCGCCGGCAAGAACCCGGGCGACGTGAACATCCGCCTGATCGAGGACACCCTCGAGCACGTCCTGGAGGACGCCACCGGCGTCGACCAGGTCAAGCTGATCCCCTGCGGCGGCGGCGACCCGATCGCGGCCTCCCGCGAGCAGTGGAACGACGGCTCCAACACCCTGTGCGTCGAGCCCGGCAAGATCTGCGTCTACGCCCGCAACACCGTCACCAACGACGTGCTGTACAAGGAGGGCCTGGACCTTCTCGTCGTGCCCTCCGCCGAGCTCTCCCGCGGCCGCGGCGGCCCGCGCTGCATGAGCATGCCCTTCTGGCGCGAGGACCTCTAAGGTCTTCAAGGACCCGTACAGGTCATAATACATACATCTAGCTGCCATTAGATGTCTCCCATTGGGGCGGTGCGGGTTTTCGCACCGCCCCAATCTTGTATGAGGAACGTCAACACGATTGGATGACTGCTTTTGTAAGGAGCTTGGCCATGGACATCAAGACGATTGGCGTTGAGGAATGGCTCAACGTTTGGGAGAAGAGCGCCACGTGGGACATCGCCCAGTCGACGATCTCGTCGCTCACCATGGGCGAGCTGCGCGCGCTCGATGAACAGGACGGCGCCACGTTCTACGAGCGCCTGGACCGCGAGAAGATGAACTACGGCTGGATCGAGGGCTCGCCGGAGTTTAAGGCCGAGGTTGCCAAGCTGTATCGTCGGGAGGTCAATCCCGATCACATTCTGCAGACCAATGGCTGCACGGGCGCTAACCTCAACGCCATTATGGCTGTGGTCGAGCCCGGCGACCATGTTATCGCCGAGTGGCCCACCTACGCGCCGCTCTACGAGATTCCGCGCACGCTGGGCGCCGAGGTCGAGTATTGGGAGCTTCGCGAGGAACTCGGCTGGAAGCCCGATATCGAGGAACTCAAGCGCTTGGTGCGCCCCAACACCAAGCTTATCTGCATAAACAACGCTTCGAACCCCATCGGTACGGTGCTCGATGCCGATATGCTCGGCCAGATTGCCGAGATCGCCCGTTCGGTGGGCGCCTACGTGCTGTGCGACGAGGTGTATCTGCCGCTCGAAAACACTGAGTCCTTTATGTCGATGGTCGACGTGTACGAGAGGGCCATTGTCACCAACTCGTTGTCGAAGACCTATTCGACGCCTGCGGCCCGCGTGGGCTGGGTCCTGGCCGACGAAGAGGTGTCCAACCGCATCCGTACCTATCGCGATTACACCATGATCTGCGGCGGCGTGTTCAACGATGCCCTGGCGACCTATGTGCTTGAGCACAAGGATAAGATTCTCGAGCGCAATCGCAAGATCGTGTTTGGCAACCGCGATATCGCGCAGGCTTGGATCGATACGCAGCATCGCGTTTCCTGGACGGCCCCGCAGGGCGTGTCCACCTCGTTTATCCAGCTGGATATTCCCGAGGATGACGAGGAGTTCTGCAGGCGCCTGCTGTCCGAGAGGGGAGTGCTGCTGGTCCCCGGTAGCCGTTTTGAGCTTCCCTGTGGCGCACGCCTGGGCTACTGCGCGAGCGAGGACGTTCTGCGCGAGGGCCTGAGGCTTTTGGGCGAGGCGCTGGCGGAGTTTGATCGCTAGGATTCCGATGATCTTCGAGGGCGTTATCTAAATTGGCCGAAGATAATCGAAAACGGACCCGTTTCCCTAGTGAAGCGGGTCCGTTTTTCTATACCGAGAAGTCAAGTTGTTACAAATGGGGCCGTAAAGCGAGCCGGTATCCGCTGGGCCTTATACTGAGTTTCCGGTGAACGGTATCAAGCGTCTGGTAAACGGTAATTTATTTACCAGAAATGAATAGGACAAACTTTTTTCTGAATAAAAATGAAAATGGTTGAGACGCGGTATGAACCGCTAATTCTATTCATAGCTTTAGTGGAAATATGCAATTTGAGGATGGTTTAACAAAGTTAAGTTCCATTTGATTTTAGGATTGAAAACGCGTTTAAGCACGTAAATACGCTTTATTAAGATGAAGTGTGCCATGCGTGAAGTATATGTGTATGCCGTTCACCCCCTATAAAAAACCGTTCGGGGGCAAGGTGGAAGTATGAGCTGATTTTGGATATAAATATGTCGTCAGCAATAACGCCTCACACGGAGGGGCGCTAACGAATCGGCCCTGACAAGGGCCCGAAAGAAAGGTAGGAGGCCATGACGAAAGGTCTGCACGTGCCTTCCGAGATCGGCAAGCTCAGGAAGGTCTGCCTGCACCGTCCCGGCGACGAGCTCCTCAACCTGCCGCCCGACGAGCTCGAGCGACTCCTGTTCGACGACGTCCCGTTCCTGGAGGTCGCGCAGCAGGAGCACGACACCTTCGCCCAGATCCTGAGGGACCAGGGCGTGGAGGTCCTCTATCTCGAGAACCTCGTCGCTGAGGTGTTCGACCAGGTCCCCGGCGCCCGCGCCGAGTTCACCGACCAGTACATCGCCGAGGCCGGCATCCGCGGCCAGCACATGCCGCAGATCGTCCGCGAGAAGCTGGACTCCATCGAGGACAACCTCGAGTTCGTCAAGAAGACCATGGCCGGCATGACCAAGTCCGAGATCGACCTGCCCCTCACGGCGTCCACGACCCTCGACTCCCTGGTCAACTCCGAGTCCGAGTCCGACCTGATCATCGACCCGATGCCCAACCTCTACTTCACCCGCGACCCGTTCGCGGTCGTCGGCGAGGGCGTCAACCTCAACCGCATGTACTCGGTCACCCGCAACCGCGAGACCCTGTACGGCAAGTACGTCTTCAAGTACCACCCCGACTACAAGGACGTCTCGCTGTACTTCCGCCGCGACTGCCAGTTCCACACCGAGGGCGGCGACGTGCTGAACATCAACGAGAAGACCCTCGCCGTCGGCATCTCCCAGCGCACCCAGGCCGCCGCGATCGACGTCATGGCCCAGAACATCTTCTGGAACTCCGACTCCAAGGTCGAGCGCATCCTGGCCTTCGACATCCCGGTCTCGCGCGCCTTCATGCACCTCGACACGGTCTTCACCCAGATCGACGTCGATAAGTTCACGATCCACCCCGCCATCATGGGCACCCTGCGCGTCTACGAGCTGACCGCCGGCAAGAACCCGGGCGACGTGAACATCCGCCTGATCGAGGACACCCTCGAGCACGTCCTGGAGGACGCCACCGGCGTCGACCAGGTCAAGCTGATCCCCTGCGGCGGCGGCGACCCGATCGCGGCCTCCCGCGAGCAGTGGAACGACGGCTCCAACACCCTGTGCGTCGAGCCCGGCAAGATCTGCGTCTACGCCCGCAACACCGTCACCAACGACGTGCTGTACAAGGAGGGCCTGGACCTTCTCGTCGTGCCCTCCGCCGAGCTCTCCCGCGGCCGCGGCGGCCCGCGCTGCATGAGCATGCCCTTCTGGCGCGAGGACCTCTAAGTCTTTCCGTTTCCGGTGCGGTCCCCCTACAACCGCACCGGCTTCGCCCGTTAAACGGGCAACACTGATACTTACGTAATTCATTTCTTCGAAAGGAATCGAACCATGGGTGTTAACCTCTCCGGCCGTAGCTTCCTCAAGCTTCTCGACCTCACCACCGAGGAGATCGAGTACCTGCTCAAGCTCTCCAAGAACTTCAAGGACATGAAGCGCGCTGGCGTTCCGCACCGCTATCTCGAGGGCAAGAACATCGTTCTGCTCTTCCAGAAGACCTCCACTCGTACCCGCTGCGCCTTCGAGGTCGGCGGCATGGACCTGGGCATGGGCGTGACCTATCTCGATCCCGGTTCGTCGCAGATGGGCAAGAAGGAGTCCATCGAGGACACCGCCCGCGTTCTCGGCCGCATGTATGACGGCATTGAGTTCCGTGGCTTTGCCCAAGACGACGTCGAGGAGCTCGCTGCTAAGTCCGGCGTGCCCGTCTGGAACGGCCTGACCACCGAGAGGCACCCCACCCAGATGCTCGCCGATATCCTGACCGTCCAGGAGAACTTCAACTACGACATCAAGGGCAAGACCCTCGTCTTCATGGGCGACTGCAAGAACAACGTCGCTCGTTCCCTCATGGTTGTCTGCTCCAAGCTCGGTATGAACTTCGTGGCCTGCGGCCCCGAGGAGTGCATGCCCGCTGACGACGTCATCGAGGCCTGCAAGCCCATCGCCGAGGCCAACGGCTGCTCCATCAAGCTGACCACCGACGTCAAGGACGGCGTCACCGGTGCCGACGTTATCTACACCGACGTGTGGGTCTCCATGGGAGAGCCCGACGAGGTCTGGGCCGAGCGCATCGCTCAGCTCACCCCGTATCGTGTCACCTCCGAGGTCATGGCTATGGCCAACCCGGGTGCCAGCTTCCTGCACTGCCTGCCCAGCTTCCACGACACCAACACCACCATTGGCGCCGAGAAGTGCGAGCAGGTCGGCAGCACCGAGCAGGAGGTCACCGACGAGGTCTTCGAGAGCCCCGCTTCCAAGGTCTTCGATGAGGCCGAGAACCGCATGCACACCATCAAGGCTGTCATGTACGCCACGCTCAAGTAAGAGCATCTAGCATCTCGCGCGGGGGGTATTGCTGCACACCGCGAGCGGCTTTGCCTGGTAAATATCTCGCGTCGGGCGGTGGGCACGGCACGGAAGATCCGCTTCGCGCGAGAAAGTTAAATGATTTATGAAGGGGGGATGAGAACCATGACTGAGACCGCTAAGAAAAAGCGCGGTATGCCTTCATCGTTCACCATTCTTCTAGCTCTGCTGGCAATTGTTGCAGTAATTACCGTTATCGTCTCCGGCACGTCCGGCGGCGCGGTTACTGCCGCCCGGCTGAGCGATTTCTGCACCGCCCCGATTACGGGCTGCGCTGACGCTCTGCCCGTCTGCCTCTTCGTTATGATCCTGGGCGGCTTCCTCGGCATGATGACCGAGACCGGCGCCCTGGACAACGGCATCGCCGTTCTGGTGCAGAAGCTTAAGGGCAACGAGATCATGCTCATTCCCGTGCTGATGCTCATCTTCTCCCTCGGTGGTACCACCTATGGTATGTGCGAGGAGACCGTTCCCTTCTACGCCCTGCTTGCCGCTACCATGATGGCTGCCGGCTTCGACCCGATGGTCGGTGCCGCTACCGTCCTGCTCGGCGCTGGCTGCGGCTGCCTGGGCTCCACGGTTAACCCGTTCGCCGTCGGCGCTGCCGTCGACGCTCTGACCGGCGTTGACATTGCCGTGAACCAGTCCATCATCATCGGCCTCGGTGCCGTCCTGTGGATTGTCACTACCGCTATGTCCATCGTCTTCGTGATGAACTATGCCAAGAAGGTCAAGGCTGACAAGGGTTCTACCATCCTTTCGATGCAGGAGCTCAAGGCCGCCGAAGAGGCACATGGCAAGGCTGCTTCTGAGGTCCACAAGGAGGTCAAGCTCACCGGTCGTCAGAAGGGTGTTCTGATCGCTTTCGCCTTCACCTTCGTCGTCATGATCGTCGGCTTCATCCCGCTGGCCGACCTCAACGAGGGCGTCGCCAACTTCTTTGACGCTGGTGCTGTCTACGATGCCGACGGTAACGCCGTCGTCCAGGGCTGGTCTGCCCTGATCACCGGCCTGCCCATTGGCCAGTGGTACTTCGACGAGGCTTCCACCTGGTTCTTCCTCATGGCTATCCTGATCGGTATCATCGGTGGCCTGTCTGAGAAGCAGATCGTCAACACCTTCATCACCGGCGCTGCCGACATGATGTCCGTTGTTCTCGTCATCGCTCTCGCCCGTGGTATCTCCGTCCTCATGGCTAACACCGGCCTCGACGTCTACGTCCTCGACGCTGCCGCCAATGCCCTGGCTGGCCTGTCCGGCGTGATCTTCGCTCCCATGAGCTTCCTGGTCTACTTCGGCCTGTCCTTCCTGATCCCCTCGACCTCCGGTATGGCCACTGTCTCCATGCCCATCATGGGACCGCTGGCTGTTAAGCTCGGCTTCTCGCCCGAGGTCATGGTCATGATCTTCTCTGCCGCCATCGGTGTCGTGAACCTGTTCACCCCGACCTCCGGCGCCATCATGGGCGGCCGCGCCCTGGCCAAGATCGAGTGGACGACCTGGCTCAAGTTTGCCCTTATGCTCAGCGTCGCGCTCTCCGTCGTCTGCGCCGTCAGCCTGACCGTCGCCTGCGTGTTGCTCTAAGTACCCAACGGGTACCCCACGGAAACCTTGACGATCCTGTAAAGGATCACCTGGTCATCGTCTGTCCGGTGGGGTAAACCCACCGGTAGACTCCTACCTTTAGCCCCCTCCCGTTCCGTGCGCGGGAGGGGGCGCTCTCATGTTGCGCGGTTATAAGGACCGGGCAACCAGGAGGCGCGGCGCGCCGGGCCGGCCCACCAAATTTAAAAAAAAAGGCAAGGCCT
>URTW01000063.1 GCA_900550815.1 uncultured Collinsella sp. | reverse complement strand
GGTGGGTTTTGTGGTTGCGGGGTCGGTGGTTGTGGTCGGCGGGGGTGGACTGGGCGTTCGTGCTGGTGTGCTCGTCGGCCGCTGCGTCTGGGCCGGGCGTGATGGCGTTCTGGTTGCACACGCCGTTGCAGCGACCGCAGCCCACGCAGCGATCTTGGCCGATAGCGGCAACGTGAACCGTACGGGTGTTGCCGTTGGCGAGCTCGCGCTCACGGGTGTCGTCAAACGAGATAGCGCTGTGCGCACAGACCTTTTCGCAGGCACGGCAGCCAATACAGTGCTCGGTCGCGACGTTCGGCTTGCCGGCGGCATGCTGCTCCATCTTGCCGGCGCGGCTGCCGCCGCCCATGCCCAGGTTCTTCATGGCACCGCCAAAGCCGGCCTGCTCATGGCCTTTAAAGTGCGTGAGGCTGACCACAATATCGGCATCCATGAGTGCCCGACCGATCTTGGCCTCGTGCACGTACTCGCCGCCCTCGACCGGAACGAGCGCCTCGTCGGTGCCCTTGAGGCCGTCGGCGATGATGACCTGGCAACCCGTGGCATACGGGGTAAAGCCGTTCTGGTAGGCGGTATCGATGTGCTCGAGCGCGTTTTTGCGGCTACCGACATAGAGCGTGTTGCAGTCGGTGAGGAAGGGCTTGCCGCCCAGCTCCTTCACGACGTCCGCGACGGCGCGGGCGTAGTTGGGGCGCAAAAAGCTCAGGTTGCCCAGCTCGCCAAAGTGAATCTTGATGGCGGCGAACTTGTTCTCAAAGTCGATCTGCTCGATACCGGCGTGACGGATGAGGCGCTTGAGCTTGTCGAGCTGGCTCTCGCGAGCATGCGTGCGCAGGTTGGTGAAGTACACCTTAGCGGGTGCTGCGGGTGCAGTTGCGGTCATAGATCTATCCCCTCGGTCTATATGGCGTTACAGACATAGAGGATGGTACCAGTTAAAGCAGAGTTAAAGTCAAGTACGGCACCTAGTCATTGAGGATGTTCTTAAATGACCAGTCGCAAGGGACCCTCTTTCGCCGCCCGGCAGTTAGGGACAGTCCTTGCCAGCCGGCCGGCGAGCCGACGAATGGCAAGGACTGTCCCCGATGGCTACTCCTGCACTTTGAGGGCTTCGGCCAAGCTGACGCGCTTGATGGAGCGCGTGTGCAGCAGTGCCACGACCAGGTAGGTCACAAAGCCAATGCCCACGCACGCCGCCATGGACCAAGCGGGCACGTAGATCTCGATATTGCCGTTGTAGGCGAGGAGCATCGAGCGGAAGATGGCCGTGAGCGAGCCAATAATGACCGGCAGGCTCAGCACGAGCGACGCCGCCACGCACAGCGTGATCGAGCGGATGTACAGATGCGAGATCTCGCTATCGCGATAGCCAAAGACTTTCATGTAGCTGATCGAACGGGCGCTGTGGACGATCACCGCCTTGGTCAGCAGGTACATAAACAGCAGGAAGATAAACACCGCGAGCCCGATCATCATTCCGATCATTTTGCTCATCATGCCGATGAACTGGTCGCCCACGGCGCGCATGTCGTCGGGCGTGGTGTCGCCGGCAAAGTAACGAGCATCGAGGTCGAGCTTCTCGTCGCTCACATAGCCGTTAAAGTAGGCGGCGTCGTTGCCGAACAGCTCGTTAAAGTCGTCGATACTCATATAGATATTCATGTCCGACTTGGAGCCCCAGGCACAGTCCTTGCCCGCGTACTCAAGGGAATAATGCTCCCCCTCGTACTTGTCGATGAGCGTGACCTTCTGGCCCTCGCTCCAGCCAAACTTGTCGAGCAGGCCGCCGCCAAAGACGACGCGCCCATCGCCAACGTTGAGGTCTTTCCAATAGCGCGAATCGGACGAGATGCCGTAGACGGAAATCGTCTCCTCGCCATTACCATCGCCGCGGTCGTATTGCAGCTGGTAAACGGCATATTTCTCGGTCTGCGCAATCTTGTCTGCACCGTTATCGGTCGTGTTAACCGGGTGGATATCGTCGTTGTCAGCGTCAATCTTAGAGGCCTTGTCGATCAGGTCGATGGCCTCGTCGCGGTTGCAGCCGAGGGCATCGGCAAGGTCATCGAGGCGCGCATAAAGCGCAGCCTTCTTGTCCTGGACCTTGGCAAGCGCATCCTGCGCTGCGGTCAGGCTCTCGGCAGACGGAGATGCGGTCGCGGCATCGGCTGCCGCCTGCGCCGCAGCGGCCGCGTCGTCAAGCTCGTCATCGGCATCCTGAGCGGCGGAAAGCAGCGCGCCGTCAACCGACTGCAAGCGCTCGAGTGCCGACCACTGCTCGCGCTCCTCGGCAGCGCCCTCGAGCTCCAGCGGCGCCTTGAGCGTGTACTGGTGCTCGGCGACCAGGCCCGTCTCGAGGTTGTCTGCGTAGTGCGTCATCGTGGGCAGAATCGCCAGGCCAAAGAGCAGCAGCAGCGAGGCAAACGCAATGCCCACGAAGAGCGTGGCGAAGTTGCCCAGGTTGCGCAGGAAGATGCGCAGGCGGAAGCGCGAGACAAAACCCATGCGCTCCGGCAGCTGCAAGCCGCGCTTGGTGCCCGATTTGCCGCTCGCCTCGTGACGAAGGAACTGCAACGGCGTCTTGCCCATCTTGTGAAGCAGGCCCACCAGCGTGATGAGGATGAGCGCGGCGGCGGGAACCACGGCGCACTTCACAAAGATCTCCCAGCTCCAGTACATCTGGAAGGGCGGCAGGCTATACGAACCGTAATAGAGGCTGCGCATGGGCTCGGTAAAGAACACAACGCCGAGCGCAGTGCCCAAAAGCGCCGCGACCACGCCCACGATAGCGGGAAGCGCAAGGTAGTGCAGCACGATCTCGCGTCGACGATAGCCGCTGGCGAGCAGCGTGCCGATGATGGCGCTCTCCTCCTCGATGGTGGCGTCGGTAAGGACCACAAAGACGAACGCCATGATCACGATGATGATGTCGAGCAGCGTCATCCACATCATGGAGTCGCCGTCCACGTCGTCGCGCGCATAGCCAATGCCCTGATTGGAATCGGCATCGATCAGATCGTCCACGCGCGCATCGGCATCGGTCAGCGCCTCGACCATATCTTGCTCGGCGTCGATGCGGTCTGCGGTGGAGAGATCGCGATCGGTGAAGGTGAAGGAGTAGGTGTAGGCAGGCGCGCCGCCGGCATCCTCGAGCGCGGCAAAGCCGGCGTCGGTGACCTCGGCCACGCCATAGGTGATGGTGTTCACCGTAAAGTCCGAATTGTTGAGGAACAGCGCCTGGCTATCGGGCTGGGTCATGATGCCGCAGATGGTGTAGGCGCGACCCTCGAGCTCGACCTTATCGCCCACGGACAGGTTGTTATTGGTGGCAAAGACACGGTCGATGGCCACCTCGTCATCCGCCTTGGGTTCCTTGCCCTCACAGTAGGACGCGATATCGACCTTGCTGCGGTGCGCATAGGTGCGCAGCGTGCGCTTGGTGCCGTCGTCGCCGGCGGTCTTTTTGATGATGGCGTCGATGGAGAAATTCTTGTAGAGCGTAACGCCGCCGACGTCGCCGGCTGCATCCTCGGCCGCCTTGAGCTGGTCTTTGGTGGCCTCGAAGGAAGTGGTCACGCGGCCGTCCTCAATCGCGTACGCATCGCGCATGTCGTCGATAAGGCAGCCGATGGAATGCGCTGCGAGCAAAAAGCCCGAGGTGAGAGCGATGCTTCCGCACATAAGCAAAAAGATGCCCAGGTACTTGCCGATATTGCGGCGCAGCTCGCGCGGGAGACGTTTTGCGAGAGGTGTCATGGCGCCGCCTACCAATCGAGCTCGGCGGCCGCAACGGGCGACTCGTTGGGCTCATCCTCGACGATGTGCCCGTCGCGCAGGCGCAGCACGCGATTGGCCATGCGCGCGATGGCGGCATTGTGGGTGACAATGATGATGGTGCAGCCGTAGGTGCGGTTGACATCCTCCATGAGCTGCAGGATTTCCTTGGACGTCTTGTAGTCAAGCGCGCCCGTGGGCTCGTCGCACAGCAGCAGGCCCGGGTTTTTGACGAGCGCACGGCCGATGGCACAGCGCTGCTGCTGGCCGCCCGAGACCTGGCGCGGGAACTTGTTGCGGTGCTCGTAGAGGCCCAGCGAACGCAGCAGGTCGTCGACATTGAGCGGGTTTTTGGACAGGTGCGCCGTGACCTCGATGTTCTCCTTGATGGTGAGATCGGGCACCAGGTTGTAGAACTGGAAGACAAAACCCAGCTCACGGCGGCGATACTCGCCCAGGTCGGTAGGCTTGAGCACCGTGAGGTCGCAGCCGTCCACCATGATGGAGCCGCCGTCGGCATCCTCCAGGCCGCCGATCAGGTTGAGAAAGGTCGACTTGCCCGAGCCCGAGGGCCCCAGCATGACGCAGATCTCTCCGCGGTTGATGGACGTGTCGATGCCGTCGAGCACCGTCAGGCGTGCATCTCCATCGCCGTAGTGCTTTTTGAGATCCTTAACCTGGACGTAGGCCTCCCGCGTTGCCATGATATCCCCCATTGTTAGCCTTGTACTACTTTATGAACATAATAGTAAACCTTGGCGAACTATTTTTGGGCGAGGCCTGGATTTTATTTCAGACTAGTCATTGGGGACGTTCTTAAATGACTAGCTGTTGGGGACACTCTTTCGCCACCCGCCAGTTAGGGACGTTCCCTTTCTGCCGGCAGCTGAAGACAGTCCTTGGCAACCCGGCCGGCAAGCCGGCGGTTCGGCAAAGACTGTCCCCAATGACTAGTCGTTTAAGTCTGTCCCCAATGACCACTCTTGGTCGTTTAAGTCTGTCCCCAATGAGTATCCCCAATGAGTACCCGATGACTAGGTGACTAGGCGCGGGATTTGGTGCGTGAGAGGGCCAGGCCTGCGGCGGCGATGACCACGGCAAAGAGCACGGTGACGCCCAGGTCGCAGGCGATGTCGCCCAACATGGCAGACGTCAGGTCCGACGCGAGCGCCTTGCCGATCGCGTCGTTCACCCAATATGTCGGCACAAAGTGCGCCACGGTCTGCACGGCCGGGCCCATCAGCGACAGCGGCATCCAAGCGCCGCCCAAAAACGTCATGAGCATGCCGAGCAGGTTGCCCACGCCATTGAGCAGCTCCTCGCGCGCACCCAGGCCCGAAAGGGCAAAGCCAACGGCCAGCGGCGTGCACGCCAGGGCAAACGTCGCCGCCAGCGCCAGGCACACACCACCCACGCCGACCTCGGCAACCGCGCCGGCAAAGCCCACGACGCCCATCATGCTCGACACAAACCAGATGCAGACGGTGAGCACGGCGGCGGCGGCAAACACGGCAAGCGAACGTTGGCGCTCGGAGATTGGGCCGGCATCCATACGACGCACGCGCTCGGGCTCGTTCATGCCCGAGAACACCAACCCCACCGATACGATGACCGACGAGATAATCGCGTACGCGCCAAAGTTGAAGTACGACTCGAGCGTGGCGGCAGCAGCCGAGTCGACCTTGACCCGCTCGATCTGGACCTCCGCGCGCTTTGCAGCGGCATGTTCGGCGGCCTTGGCAACGTCGCCGTTGGAGGCAGTGGGCTCAAGTGCGGCTGCAGCGCCCGCGAGCGAGATCCAGCGCGAAGCCTCGGCAGACGAAAGCGCCGCCGCCATGGTGCCGGCACCGTAGGTCACATCGAGCTTGGGCAGGGACTCCCCCGCGCGGGCAGCCGCGACCAGGTCGTCCTCGAACCCCTCCGGGATAAAGAACACGCAGTCGGCGCTGCCCTTGGCGCTGTTGCTCTTGGAGAGCGCGTCCGCAAGGTCGTACGTGTCATCGCCGACGCCCGTGACCAGGTCAAACCGCGAACCTAGGTGCTTGGTGAGCGCAAGTGAAAGATCACTGCCATCGCGGTCGATCACGATCACGTTGGTGTCGTAGGGCTCGTACTCGGTAAGCTGCGACGAGTTCCAGCTTACCGATGCCGCGATGAATACGCCCATGAGCGAGATGAACACCGTATAGATGAGCAGATAGAGCGGGTGTGCGAGCGCCATGCGAAGCGCGGTCTTAAAGGTGCTCATAGCGGCTCCTTCCAAAGATCAGCGTGGCGGCGGCAACGAACAGCAGCGCCATAAGGACCAGCGCGCCCGCGCGAACGGCAAAGGGCCCCAGGTCCTCAAAAAAATACAGGCGGTTGAACATGTCGCAGATAAGCTTGACGGGATTGAGCCAGCACTCGGCCGGGCAGGCGCGGGCGACGTCGTCGGCAAGCGCCATCGCTGGCTCGCCGTAGAGGCCGGCGAACAGGGCGCACGTGGTGGCAAAGCCCGTGAGGATGCCCGACTTGGACGCCTTGCCGCCCTTAACGGGAAGCGTGCCCACAAAGAGTCCCAGGCCCGTGGCGGCAAGCGCGGAAGCGGCGCCGCCCACCAGACACAGCCCCTCGCGCCCGCCAAAGTCGACGCCCACGACCAGACGCACGTAGCCGATCGCGATCGTCATCGAAGCAAAGGAGACCAGCCACGAGCCGACAAAGATGCCGGCCAGCGACGCCGTCTTGGAAAGGCCGCCCACGCAGCGACGCGCGCCAAGGCCCGACAGATTGGGCTGCAGGTCGACGACGCTCAAGGCGGCAAACTCGGCAGACATCATCGCGACCAGGCCAAAAAGCGCGTAATAGTAGATGACCGTGCCATCGGGCGTGGTGCGTGTCAGGCTTACGCGGCGGGTGCCGCCCTCGAGCGACAGGGCGCGCGCAACCGCCTCGGGGTCGGCGAGCGCCGCCGGGTCGTCCTGGGCAATCTGCGCCATAAGCTCGGCATTTTGCGTATACGAGCTCGCCACCGTCTCAAGGATGCTGCGGTCGGTGAGTACCGACGAGGCGCGCGAGCTGTCGTAGCTCGAAAGCAGCGTGAGTTTGGGCGTGCCCGCGGCGTCGACCGTATAGATACCCGCGACCTCACCGGCCTTGAGCGCACTGTTCGCATCGGTTGCGTCATCGCACTCGTGGATCTCGAGCAGCCGGTCGTCGCCTTCCTTGGCAAGCGACGTCGCCACGTCCTTAAAGGTCGAGGCGTCCCAGGCCTCATCCGCTACGACGGCCACCGGCACCGGGTCGATCTTGCCGTCGGAGCTCAGATTCGCAAACATAAACATGAACATCGTGGAAAGCGCGATGGGAAAGAGAGCGCCCCAGACCCACGTGCTCGGCCGGCGCAGCGGCGTCTTGACCGTAATGATAATGGTGTTGAACATGGCCGCCCCCTAGTCGCGCAGCTCGCGGCCGGTGATCTCGAGGAACACGTCGTTGAGGGTCGGCGGCTCGCTCCACACGCGGCCGAGCGCCACATCGGCGGCGCGCAGCGTGTCGAGGATGTCGACCAAATTGTGCGGACTCGCTTCGCAGGTGCAGACGAGCTCGCCGCCGGACAGCTCAACCGAAAGCACGTGCTCGAGGGCGCGCAGCCGCTCGACCGTGGCGGTCTCGACGGCGCCGACCTCGACAGTCACGCGCTCGCCCATTTGAATCATGCGTTTGAGCTCGTCATTGGTGCCCTGCGCCAGCACACGTCCGCCGTCCATGATCATGATGCGGCTGCAAATCTGCTCGACTTCCTCCATGTAATGGCTGGTATACACCACCGTGGCGCCCTCGTCGCGCAAGCGGCAGATGCCCTCCAGGATGGCGTTGCGACTCTGCGGGTCGACTGCCACCGTGGGCTCGTCAAAGAAGATGAGCTCGGGCTTGTGCGCAATGCCGCAGGCAATGTTGAGGCGACGCGCCAGGCCGCCCGAGAGCTTGCCGGGGCGGAACTTGGCAAAGTCGCCCAGCCCGACAAAGTCGATCGCCTCGTCCACCAGCGCACGGCGGCGCTTACGGTCGTTGACGTAGAGGCTGCAGAAATAGTCGATGTTCTCGCGCACGGTGAGCTCGTCGAATACCGCCACTTGCTGCGGCACCACGCCGATGCGGCGTTTGAGGTCGTAGCGGGCGGGCGTCATGGGCTCGCCGAACAGCTCGATGGTGCCTTTGTCGTAGGCGAGCAGCTGCAGAATGCAGTTGATGGACGTGGTCTTGCCCGAGCCGTTGGGGCCCAGCAGGCCAAAGATCTCGCCGGGGGCGATACTCAGGTTAAAGTGGTCGAGCGCGATAAGATCGTCGTAGCGCTTGACGAGGTTTTCGACGTGGACGATGTCTGTCATGAGGCGGCCCTTCTGTTGATTGCGGCCCGGTACGATTGCATCATCGCAGGAGCCGCCGGCGCGCACCAGTGAGCTTTGTCACGAGTGCGGAGCTTGGCCGTGCGGCCTGCCGACGTCCCCGCTTTGCCGCGTGGGAGGAATGTCACGGTTGCGCAGGCGGTCCCTCCACCACGCGCGGCTTCGCGTACAATACCCGTATGAACAGGCTTTTCGACAAATCGATCGTTCTGGCGTGCTGTATTGCGGCCGCCATGGGCCTTGCCGTGGACGCTCACCTGGTCGCGGCGTTTTGCCTTGGCGTTATTGCCACCTCGCTGGCCGAGGTCGCACAGGGGGAACGCACGCGCCGCGCAAGCGAGACCGCGAGCTACGCTTACATCATCGCGGCCGTCTTCGTGCCGTCGTTTGTGCCGTTTGCGCCTCTCGCCCTCTATGACATCGCGCGACGCGTGCGCCGCGAGCACGCCTGGGTCGCGCTGGGCATTGGCTCCGTCTTTGCCCTTGCGCTCGTCGCGGACCTACGCGCCGACGCGCTCACCACCCGAACGCTTCTGCTGACCGCCATCCTTTCGGTCGCCGCCACCTTGCTATCGCTACGTACCGCCCAGCTGGAGCGCGAACAGGAGCGCATGCGTCGCACCCGCGACGAGCTGCAAGAACGAGCCCTCGCGCTCGAAGCGCGCAACCGCGATCTTGCTGACCGTCAGGACTACGCAGTCGAGCTTGCGACACTCGCCGAACGCGCCCGCATCGCGCGCGAGATCCACGATAACGTCGGGCACCAGCTCACGCGCGCCTCACTGCAGGCCGAAGCCCTGCGCGTGGTTCACGCCGACGAGCCCGGCGTCGCCGCCGATTTCGCCGACGTCAAACGCACGGTTGACGAGGCGCTCCAGCTTGTGCGCACCAGCGTCCACGCGCTCAACGACAACGCTGTCGACCTTTCCGTGCAGCTCGAACGCATTGTTGAAGGCGCGCGCTCGGACAGCGGCCCGCAGATTGAGCTTGAAGTTATGACCGAACATGCGCCCGCAAACGTCGCGAACTGCTTTGCGGCGGTCCTGCGCGAGGCGCTCTCCAACACCATGCGCCACGCTTGCGCCCAGACCGTCACCGTACGATGCATGGAGCATCCGTCGTTTTACCAGCTCATCGTTGCCGACGATGGCACGGGCGGGGTCCAAGCAAGCGGCCGCGGCGCCGCGGAGGGCATGGGGCTTGCCTCCATGCGCGAGCGCATCGAGGCGCTTGGCGGCACCTTCACCGCCGGCCCGCGTGCCAGCGCCGGCGGCTGGCGCGTGTTTGCCACCGTTCCCAAACCGCAAGGAGATGAGGGCCGATGAGGCTCATCGTTGTCGACGACGACCGCTTGGTGGTCGATTCGCTCAAGATTATCTTGGGCGCCCAGCCGCAGATCGAAGTGGTGGGCACCGGTGCCAACGGCAACGATGCGGTGGCGCTCTACGCCGAGCACGCACCCGATATCACGCTGCTCGACATCCAGATGCCGGGACGCGACGGCCTTTCGGCCGCGCGCGAGATCCTTGAGCACGACCCTGCGGCGCGCGTGGTGTTTCTGACGACGTTCTCGGATGACGAGTACATTGTGTCGGCGCTCAAGCTGGGCGCCCGCGGCTACCTGATCAAGACCGATGTCGCCGCCATTCCGCCGGCGTTGGCGCAGGTCATGGACGGCAAACGCGTGCTCGAGGGCAAGGCAATCGAGGACATCGATTTTGACGGAACGGGCGTCGAGGCGGGCACGCCCCGCCGGCCCGCGGCCTTTGCCGGTCTGACCGACCGCGAGTTCGAAGTCGCCGAGCTCATCGCCCGCGGCCTCGACAACAAGGAGATTGCCGCCACCGCCTATATGGGAGAAGGCACGGTGCGCAACCACATCAGCTCGATCCTGGCCAAAATGGGTCT
>URTW01000062.1 GCA_900550815.1 uncultured Collinsella sp. | reverse complement strand
GGAGCTAGTTCCGCGTTGCGCTAGCTGCGGAAACGCGGGGTTCGTTCAGGCTGTTGCGTTGAGATTGAATATCAACCGCTAAATAAGCCCCGTCCCAAATTGACTACTTAACCGCGTAACCTAAAGGTTGTCGGTGTCCAAGACGATGGTGAATGGGCCGTCGTTGACCAAGTCGACTTTCATATCGGCGCCAAAAATGCCGTGCGCCACGTGTTCGACATCTTGACGAACGAGCGTCAGGAAGTACTCGTAGAGCTCGTTGGCAACATCGGGTGCGCCGGCATCCGTAAACGACGGACGGCGACCGTGGCGGCAGTCGGCGAACAGCGTGAACTGCGACACCACGAGCACCTCGCCGTCGACATCGGCAAGCGCCAAGTTGGTCTTGCCGTTCTCGTCCTCGTTGATACGCAGCCCGCGGAGCTTGCCCCACAGCTTGTCGGCCTCGGCACGCGTATCGCCATGGCCCACACCCAGCAGCACCAGGTAGCCGCGTCCAATGCGGCCCACGCACTCGCCGTCGACCGTCACGCCGGCGTTGAGCACGCGCTGCACCACCGCACGCACGGTCTACTCCTCGCCCGTCAGCTTGGCGGACAGATGCTCGAGCGCGTGGAAACGATGGCTGATGGCGTTCTTCTCGTCAGCCGTCAGCTCGGCCATGGTCTTGCCCGGCGTGTCGACCGGCAGGAACAGCGGGTCGTAGCCAAAGCCGTGATCGCCGCGGCCCTCGTGTGCGATAGTGCCCTCGCAGGCGCCCTCACCATAGGTGACCAAACCGTCCGTGTCGATGAGCGCAACGACGCTCATAAAGCGCGCGGTGCGATCCTCGTCGGCCACGCCTTCCAGGTTAACGAGCAGCTTGGCGTTGTTGGCGGCATCGTCGCCGTGCACGCCCGCATAGCGCGCGCTATACACGCCCGGCTCGCCGTCCAGGGCATCAACAACCAAGCCCGAATCGTCGGCAATGGCCATGAGCCCCGTCTCTTCGACCGCGGCTTGGGCCTTGATGATGGCGTTCTCCAAAAACGTCGTGCCGTTTTCCTCGGGATCCTCAAAATCGCCCAGCTGGCCGAGCGCCACAAAGCGCACCTCGGGCATAACCTTACCCAAAATGGCCTCGATCTCGGTGAGCTTATGGGCGTTGCCCGTTGCCACGACGATGGTCGCCGCCGG
This sequence comes from uncultured Collinsella sp., assembly GCA_900550815.1. GTDB lineage: Bacteria > Actinomycetota > Coriobacteriia > Coriobacteriales > Coriobacteriaceae > Collinsella. The sequence continues at coordinate 9,141 of URTW01000062.1, read as the reverse complement.
GTCGAGGGTGTCGATGTCGATCTTCTCAAGTGCCATGAGTGGTCTCCTTGTCTCTATAGCAAGCTGCGTGAGGGGCGTTCGGGCACTTAGCCTCTCCCCTCTCAGGCAATCAGACCTTTCAACGCAGCATTTCCGCAGATAAAACCTACCAAAATAAACCTGTCCCTATTTGGCAGGTTAGGCGATGGCTTGGCGCTGAAGCTCGATGAGCTCGGCGATACCCTTGTCGCCCAGGTCGAGCAGGGCATTGAGGCGTTTGCGGTCGAAGGGCGCCTGCTCGCCGGTGCCCTGGAGCTCGATCATCTCACCGGTATCGGTGGCGACGAGGTTCATGTCGACCTCGGCATGGCTGTCCTCGGAATAATCGAGGTCAAGCAGCGTATTGCCGTCGACAACGCCCATGGAGATGGCAGCCACCTGGCCGGTAAGCGGGATGCGCTCGATCTTGCCCGCCTCGACCCACATGGCGAGGGCGTCGTGCAGCGCCACCCAGGCACCGGTAATGCTCGCTGTACGCGTGCCGCCATCGGCCTGAATCACATCGCAGTCAACGGTGACGGTGTACTCGCCGAGCGCCTTCATGTTGACGACGGTACGCAGGCTGCGGCCAATGAGGCGCTCGATCTCCATGGAGCGACCCTTGCGGTTGGCATGCTCGCGCTTGCAGCGCTTGCCGGTCGACGCCGGCAGCATGGCGTATTCCGCGGTCACCCAGCCGGCCTTAGCTCCCTTTCGCCAGCCCGGCACGCCCTCCTCGATAGTGGCGGCGCACAGCACGCGCGTGTCACCGAACTCGGCAAAACACGAGCCGTGGGCGTGCTTCATGACGCCACGGGTGAGCTTAACGGGGCGCAACTCGTTGGCGGCGCGACCGTTGGCGCGGTTGACCTGCATGTACTCCATAGAAATATCCTTTCGGCAAAAGATGTGGCGAAGGCTCTGGCAACTGCCTTACATCTATTTCAGCTCATCGATATCGATATGTTCGATGCTCTTGAGCGGCTGACCAAAGATAAAGCTGCCCGCCACCGCAAACTCGGCAATGTTATCGGCCGTCGTGGCAAAACGATGCTGCGGCTCGGCGGCGTCGCCCGCCAGCTGCTCGCGGCGCGTGAGGATATCGGTCAGCTCGCGCGTGGTCTCCTCGGCGGAACTCACGACGCGCACCCCAGGCCCCAGCGCATGGCGGATAGGTCCCACCAACAGCGGAAAATGCGTACAGCCGAGCACCACGGTATCGATACCGTGGTCGCGCAGCGGCTCAACCGTGGCACCCACCAGCGCACGCACGGCAGGCGTATCGAAGATGTCCTCGTTCTCAAGCCACTGTTCCTGCAGATGTGCACCCGAGGCGAGCTCGTGTTCGACAACCTCGACAAAGCTCGAGGCAGGACAGCCGTATACATCGACGCCGGCATCTAGATCCTGAATGGCGCGCGTGTAGGCGCCCGAGCGAATAGTGAGGTTGGTGGCGAGCACGCCCACGCGACGCGTACGCGTGCTGTTGATTGCCGCACGGGCACCCGGCGCAATCACACCGATCACGGGAACGTCGAGCACCTGCTGGGCCAGACGCAAGGCCGCAGCGGTCGCCGTGTTGCAGGCGATGACCATAATCTTGACGTCGTGCTTCGAAAGCCAACGACCCGCCTGCAACGCAAACGAGCGCACCTCATCCTCGGTGCGCGTGCCGTAGGGGCAGCGTTTGGTGTCGCCGAAGTAGTAGACGGACTCGTGCGGCAGCGCCGTCGCGATGGCGCGCGCAACCGTCAGACCGCCCAAACCAGAATCGAACACGCCAATCGGGCGCGTGTCGCCTGCCGAATTCTCGATATCGGACATTACCTCACCAGTCTCTCTCGAAAAGACATGTCCAAGTGCAGCGACGCCGCGCTACGAACGCGCCGCGACCAGCAGCTCTGCCGTCGCCGCCCAACCGTCGACAATTTTGCCGCGCGTAACGAAAGCGTTCTCGCAAGCAGCCAGGAACTCGGGCGCGCCGGCGCTCGTCAGGCCATTCTCGACCAGGCAGAACGTGCCCACGTGATCGGCCATGTAGAAGTCGGACTCGGAGTCGCCGAGCGCCAACGTCTCCTCGCGCTCGATCCCCAGGTGCTCACAGAAGCGCGCAATGGCGACGCCTTTGTTGAGGCCCGCGGGGTTGATGTTGAATGCGCGACCGTCCTCGACGCGATCGAGCTCGAGCGTCGTCGGCTTGGACAGGTGAGTCAGATGGCCGTTGCAAGCCCAGATCAAACCGCAGCCGGCCTCGTCCAGGATGGCCTGAACCTCATCGTCGGGCACATCGCCGCGCATGCCGACGGTGACCTCACGGTACTTGTAGCCGGTCGACATGTCGTTGTGGTACTCGATCTTGTGCGGCCAGCGGGCAAGGATCTTCTCGCACACGCCGGTCTGCTCGATCACCTGGTGCGGAGTAAGGCCACAGGCGGGGTCGTAAGGCATGTCACCGGTCAGATACTCCCAATCGTTGGCCTTGAGGTCGTACATAACCAGACCGCCCATCTCACCAATGTAGGAGTTGAGGCCGAGCACGCGCGCGTCCTCGTGGATCATGGTACGGTTGCGGCCCGAGGTGGGAACCACCTGAATACCAGCGCGAGCGAGCGCCACGACAGCCTCGACGAGTTTGGTCGAGGGGTTGCCGTCGTTGTCGCGCAGCACGCACGAGCCGGGTGCGAGCATCGTGGCATCCAGGTCGGTAAAGACGTACTTGACCTTGGCCAAGCGCTCGCGCATCTCGCCCGAAAGCTCGGCAACGGTCGGCAGGGTGTTGTGGGACATGGTTACTCCGTTTACGTAGAAGGGTTTGGACTTGGACGGCATGTTTTGATTGAGGGAACACGCTTATGGCGACAGCGCACTCAGGGCGCCGCCGCCATCATGGTTCATTAGTCAAACTGGGTAACATCGATCAGGCGATTGGCCAGCGAAAGGTCGCTCTCGATGGGCACGAACTCGTCGCCCACATGCATGAGCTCCTCGTCACCCTTCGCCAACAGCAAGACAATGGTGGGAGCATCGGGGTTGACGTACTCCTCGCGCGCCGCCTTGAACGCCGCATGCACAGCGGCTTCGCGATCGAGGATGATCTTGTTCGGCGTATCGTCGGGAACATGTTCGGCAAGCTCGCGACAGACCTTCATCGGGTCTTCGTGAGCTGGATCCTCGTTCGTAAAGATCATCAGGTCGGAATACGGTGCGGCCTCGCGTGGCAATTGCTCGCGGCGCTCCTGCGCCTTGCCGCCGGCGGCGCCAAACAGCGCAATGACGGGGCTAGCGGGAAACGCGCGCTTGACCGACGAGAAAAGCGAACGGAACGAAAGCTGGTTGTGCGCATAGTCAACGACGCAGATCACGCGGCCGTCCTTCGACTCCACGACCTCCATGCGGCCCGGCACACGCAGTTTGGAGAGGCCCTTCTTGATAGCCTCGATACCGATGCCGATCTCGCGCGCAGCGGCGATAGCGACCAGCGCGTTTTCCACGTTAAAGTCGCCCGCGATACCCAGCAGGACCTTCTCCCCCGCCTCGGGCTCGTCGGCGCTCATGCCGTGCAAGTTGAACTCGATGTTAAAGCCGAGCATGCGGACATCGCTCGCCCACAGGCTTGCCTCGGGATGCTCGACGCCAACGGTCACCAAGCGCTCGGCCGTCGACGCTGCCTCTAGCACACGGTCAACCTCATCGGTGCCCAGATTCACCACGGCGGTCTTTGCCTGGTCAAAGATCCTAAGCTTGCTCTCAAAATAATCCTCAAACGTGGGGTGTTCGATCGGCGAGATGTGGTCGCGGCCGATGTTGAGGAAGCACGCCACGTCAAACGGCAGATTCTCGACGCGTTGGTACTTGAGCGCCTGGCTCGAGACCTCCATGACCATGGACTGGCGACCGGACGTGCGGCAGTTGGCGATATGGCGCCAAACCTCGGGGGCCTCGGGCGTGGTGTTGGTGCTCTCGTAGCACTCGATACCATCGTCGGTACTCACCGAGCCGATCATGCCGCAGGACTCGCCCGCCGCCTTGATGATGGACTGGAGCATAAAAGCGGCCGTGGTCTTTCCCTTGGTGCCGGTGATGCCCACGATCTTGACGTCGTGGTCGGGACGGTCGTAGATCTCCGGCGGCAACAGGGCCATGGCCGTGCGAACACTATCAACAACCAGCATCGCAGCACCGCTCTCCTGCGCCAGCGGCTCCAGAGACTCGACCAGCGACTCCTCGCACGCAAATGCGACGGCGCCCGCATCGAGCGCCATGCTCAAAAACGCGGGCTTAAAGGCAGCACCTTTGCAAAAGAATACGTCACCTGCCGAGACCGCGCGCGAATCAAACGAGCAGCCGGTCACGGCGCGCTCGTCAACCTGCTCTGATGCGCGCAGCTCGCCGCACACGTCGAGAAGCTTGGCAAGCGTATCGACCGTGGTCACGGTCGCGGAATCCGAATGGTGCATCTTTCACCTTTCTCAGCCATTTGGCAGGGACGGCTTTTATAGTAACTGAAACGCACCCACGCAAAAACGGCTCCCGGAGGAGCCGTTACGCGCAGGCGTTCGTAAGCCGAGGCTAGGCAGCCTGAACAGCGGGCTGGTCCTCGTCGATAAAGAAGCGCTTGTACCACACCAGGAACACGAGCGGCGTATAGATCTTGCGCTGGAAATCGCCCTTGCCCGCAAAGTGCAGATCGAGCAGGTGCATGAGCTCGTCGGTATTGAAGAACTCACTTGCCCACGGCGCGGTGAAGTACTCCTTGACATAGTCGTACCACTTTTGCTCGCGCAGCCAGTAGACAATCGGCACCGGGAAGCCCACCTTGGGACGGGTGGCCCACTCATCGGGCAGCGACTTGTTGGCAGCGTGGCGGAGTACCTGCTTGTTGCCGTTCTCGTTGATGCGGTAGCGATCGGGAATGTGCTCGGCGAACTCCATGACTTTGCGGTCCAGGAAGGGCACGCGCAGCTCCAGCGAGTGCGCCATGCACATCTTGTCGGCCTTGAGCAGAATGTCGCCCGGGAGCCACATGTTCATGTCCAGGTACTGCTTCTTGACCAGTTCGGGCTGACCCTTCACGCGTGCGTAGATGGGTGCAGCGAGCTCAAAGGCGCCGTCGCCGGTGTTGTACTCGGGCTTGAGCACGCCGTCGACCTCGCGCTCCGGCCATACCAGAGCCTGTCCCAGGAACGACTTCTCGGGGATCTCGGCACCCTTGACCAGGAAGTTATGTCCCTTGAAGTACGGCATATGCAGCGCCAGGTTACCGAGCGCGCGACGGATGGGCAGCGGCACCATCTTTTTGTACTTGCGCACCGGAACCGTGTCCTCGTAGTAGGCGTAGCCGCCAATGAGCTCGTCGGCGCCTTCGCCCGAAAGCACGACGGTGACGTCCTTGCGGGCCATCTCGGCCAAGAACCACAGCGGCACGGAAGACAGGTTGGACTGCGGCTCGTCCATGTGATACTGGATGTCCTCGAGCGCACCGAAGAACTCGTCGGCGGTAATCATCTTGCGAACGTTCTCGACGCCGAGCTTATCGGAAAGCTCCTTGGCGTAGTTGGTCTCGTTGAAGTTCTTGTAGTCAAAGCCCACCGAGAAGGTCTTGTCGGGCATGAGGCAAGCGGCGATGTAGCTGGAGTCGACGCCACCGGAGAGGAACGACGCGACCTTGACATCGGCGATGCGATGGGCCTCGACGCTCTCGTGCACGACCTCGTCCAGCTCGTCGACATACTCTTCGAACGGCTTCTCGACGGCAGAGTAATCGCAATCCCAGTAGCGCTCGATGTTCATCTTGCCGGTCGGGATATCGACGGTAAAGTAGTGCGCCGGCGGCAGCTTGTAGACACCCTCGAAGAAGGTCTCCTCAGTCGCCGAATACTGCAGCGTCATGTACGGACGCAGAGCCTTTTTGTTGACCGCCTTGTGGATGTGCGGGTAGTCCAGGATGCTCTTGATCTCGGAACTAATGAGCACTCCTGGAGCGCCGTCGCCCGCATCGGCCATGGGATAGTAGTAAAGCGGCTTGATGCCAAAGATGTCGCGGGCGCCAAAAAGCTTGTTCTTCTTTTTGTCCCAGATGACGAAGGCGTACATACCGCGCAGGCGATCGAGGACGGCCTCGCCCCACTCCTCGTAGCCGTGCAGGAGACTCTCGGTGTCGGCGCCGCAGTGGAACTTGTCGCCCTTGGCCTCGAGCTCGGAACGGAGTTCTTGGAAGTTGTAGATCTCGCAGTTCAACAAAAAAACGACGCTACCGTCCTCGTTGGCCATGGGTTGGGCGCCAGCCTCGGTCAGGTCGAGGATCGACAGGCGGCGGAAGCCGAGGGCAACGCGGCCGTCGATAAACTGACCGCCCATGTCGGGACCGCGATGGACGATGCGGTCCATCATCTTGGTGAGCACCTCAGATAAGTTATCCGTCCCACCGACAAAACCGACAAAACCGCACATATACTATCCCCTCTGCTGTTGCTGGGCATCAAATCGAATCAGTAGCTTTTGAGTATACCCGAGGGCGTAAAGAGGGGCGGAATGTTCAGGCAATCTCAACTGAATCAGCTCCGCTGTGACACGCGCGAGTTACCTTTAATGGATATGAGGTGAATGAGGCGATTGTTTTGCTATACTCTCTCCGCACGGGCGATTGGCGCAACGGTTAGCGCAGGTGCTTTACACGCACAAGGCTGGGGGTTCGAATCCCTCATCGCCCACCACTGATTTGATAGGCTCCCAGCAATGGGAGCCTTTCTTTTTTTGGGCCCATCGCAGAGGGATTCGAACCCGACAGGGTGCGGAGCTGAGGAAACGCGAAGCGTTTTCCAGCGCAGCACGCGAGGAGCGGAGCGACGAAGCGGGGCGCGGGCGGCGCCAGCCGCACGCGGACATCCCTCATCGTCCACCACTGAATTGTTAGGCCTCCAGCGATGGAGGCCTTTCCTTTTTCAGGCCCAGCGCATGGGATTCGAACCCGCCAGCACGTCTGTCACAAAGGCCGTGGTCAAAAAATGGCAAAAATGAGTACTGCTACTTTGTTTGCAACATATAAATAGACAGTATTTGCTTAAGTTACGCAACATATGTCCATTATAAGGGCTAACAGTTGAATCAAAATCGTGCTTTCATCGCCATTTCGACTTGCTATCTGGCCTTATTAGTCCAAAATTGCTGCTACCAAATCGGTAACAGTACTCATATTTGATGTTTTTTGACCAGCAGGTCTCCCTGCCTTAGCAAATCTAAGGCAAAACGGGCTCCAGACCGCTGAATCATGCCGCGTAGGGCACTTCCGCAGTCCGGAACCCGGTCCAAATTGAATTATCGCACCGCGTTAGCCCAAGACACCCGACAGGATCTCGATCAGGCTGTCCACGTCGGCTTCCTCGCAGACGAGCGGCGGCAAGAAACGCAGCGTATGGGCACCCGTAGCGTTAATCACGACACCGGCGGCCAGCGCGCGGGCAACAATATCATGCGCATCGCCCGCAGCGTCATCCAAATCACAGCCGAGCATCAAGCCGCGGCCACGTACCTCGGTCACGTGCGGCAGCTTGGCGAGCTTTGCCTCCATATAGGCACCCACCTTGGCAGCATGGTCGGCATAATCGCCACGCACAAGCGCGGAGAGCGTCGCGGCACACGCCGCGATGGCCAAGCAGCTACCGCCAAAGGTCGAGCCGTGGTCGCCCGGCTTAAACACGTCGGCAATCTCCTTCTTTGCCACGACGGCACCCATGGGCACGCCATCGGCAATGCCCTTGGCAAGGCTCATGATGTCGGGCTCCACGCCATAGGTTTGGAATGCAAACGGCTTGCCGGAGCGGAAGATGCCGCACTGGACCTCGTCGGCGATAAGCACGGCGCCCACTTCGTGTGCCAGGTCGCGCGCTGCCGCCATAAACTCCTCGGTCATAGGGTGCACGCCGCTCTCACCTTGGATCGGCTCGAGCATCACGGCGCAAATTTCACTGCCCAGCTGCTTAAAGATCGCACGCAGTTCATCGACATCGTTGGGCGTGCAGGCCACAAAGCCACCCGGCAGCGGGCGGAAGCTGTCCTGCAGCCAATCCTGCATGGTGGCGGCAATGGTCTCGAGCGTACGGCCGTGGAAGCCGCCGCGCATGCACACGATGGTGTTGCCGCCATTACCGGCACGCTTGGCGTACAGGCGCGCGAGCTTCATCGAGCCCTCGTTGGCCTCGGCGCCAGAGTTGGCAAAGAAGGTCTCCCAAACCTGCTCATCCGCAGCCGGGGCACCAAGAGCAGCTGCCGTGGTCTCATCGCCGGCGGCAATGGCATCGGCAAGCACGCGCGCACCATCTACGTCGTCGTTAGCAAGCTTGGACAGCAGCGCCGCGACCTGTCCGCGCTGCTCGATGTAAAAGTAATTGGAGACATGCATGAGCTTTTTGGTCTGTGCCTCGAGCGCCGAGAGCACAGCCGGGTCGCCATGACCTAGGCTGCACACGCCGATGCCGGCAAGAAAGTCGAGGTACTCACGGCCATCGTCGCCGGTGAGCTTCATGCCGTGACCCTCGACAAACTCGACCGGAGAGCGGCCAAAGGTATGCATAACGTAATGGGATTCAAGCGATTGTTGAGTTGTAAGTGACATGGGATGCCTTTCGTTGGGCGCCAGACGGCGCGGGGCTATGGGTGCAGGAATGGGGCGGCTGCGGATCAGCTAGACCGTCTGAAGCTTCTCGACCTCGTCAAGGTTCTCGGTCAGACGCGCAGCAAACGTCGAAAGCGGATGCGGATGCGTATCGAACTCGTAAGCCGTCTCGGTGGAATGGATCACGGTGCCGACGCCGGCATCGGTCAGCAGCTCCAGGAGCAGCGAATGCGGCGTAGTACCGTTAATGATGTGGGCACGAAATACGCCGCCGGTAAGCGCATCGACGGCCGCGCGCAGCTTGGGAATCATGCCCTTATCGACCTCGCCGCCGTAGAGCATTTCGTTAACCTCGTCGAGCGTTAGGTTGGAGATAAGCGAGTCCTTGTCGCTAAAGTCCTTGTACAGGCCATCGACATCGGTCAAAAAGCTCGCCTTATGCGCGTGGAGCGCCGCGGCAACGGCCCCGGCGGCGGTGTCGGCGTAGAAGTAGAAGAAACCGCCGTCCTCCC
>URTW01000061.1 GCA_900550815.1 uncultured Collinsella sp. | reverse complement strand
TAACGCTGGCTGCCTCATAGTCAACAGAGGTCGCGCCGGCAATGGCCAGGCGCAAGCTTTTCGTAGATTCCGCACGAGCCGAAGAGCACTTAATGTGCTTTCCGAGCGAGCCCAGGACCTGACCGAGCGAAAAGCTTGCGCCTGGCCTTTGGCGGCGCGACCGAGATGGTGGAATTGTGTGCAGCCAGGGTTGCCGTTGACCGACGCCGGGGTCCCCGCCATAATACTTTCGGTTCACGCACGAATCCGCTGCCAGAGACAGCCGGCGCAAACGGGGCTTACCCGCGAGCTTAATGGGATATCCCGCCAGCCGAGGTGGTCGAGTAGATATGTCTTCTCGCCCCCGTCGCTCATGCAGCGCGGGGGCTTTCTTTTTGGACATGCCCCCGTCACGTCCTTGTGGCGGACCGTGCCCGGAAAGAATTCGAGGAGGTGTAATTCATGCCCCAGCAGTACAAAATCGACAAGGTTGCAGAGATCGAGTCCCGTATCGCCGAGAACGCCGGTCTGTTCGTCGTCAACTACAACGGTCTGACGGTTAAGCAGGCTCAGGAGCTGCGTCATCAGCTTCGCGAGTGCGGCGCCGAGATGAAGGTCTACAAGAACAACCTGGTCAAGATCGCCCTCAAGAACCAGGAGCAGCCCGAGATCGACGAGATCCTCGCCGGCCCCGTTGCTTATGTGTTCTACGAGACCGAGCCGGTCGAGGCCGCTAAGGCCCTTAAGGACTTCTCCGCTCAGTCCAAGGGCGTCCTTGAGATCAAGGGCGGTATCTCCGACGGCAAGGCCGTTTCCGCTGATGATGTTAAGGCTATCGCCGAGCTGCCCACCAAGGATCAGCTTCTCGGCCAGATCGCCGGTCTCATCTCCGGTTTCGCTCGCGACATCGCTGTCTGCGTCAACGGCGTTTCCTCTGGTCTCGCTCGTTCGATTCAGCAGGTCTCCGAGCAGAAGGCAGCCTAGTCGCTGTTTTCACTCGCGGCGGCAACGCCGCACCCCTGGCGCATTCGCGCCGTGTTTTAACTGATCTCCGTGCACAGACACGGAAACCGAAAGGACTTAGAAATGGCTAAGCTTACCACCGATGAGATCATCGATGCTCTTAAGGAAATGACCCTTCTCGAGGCTTCCGAGCTCGTCAAGGCTATCGAGGACACCTTCGGCGTTTCCGCCGCTGCTCCTGCCGCTGTTGTCGCCGCTCCCGCTGCTGGCGCTGCTGAGGCCGAGGAGAAGACCGAGTTTGACGTCGTGCTCGAGGGCTTCGGCGACAACAAGATCCAGGTCATCAAGGCCGTCCGTGAGCTCACTAACCTTGGCCTGAAGGAGGCCAAGGAGGTCGTCGAGGGCGCTCCCAAGGCTGTTCTCGAGGGTGCCAAGAAGGAGGACGCCGAGGCTGCCAAGGAGAAGCTCGAGGCTGCTGGCGCTGCTGTCACCCTCAAGTAATCAGGCTTTCTCGCCAGATTTCTTTGCAGACGGGGTTCGCATTGCGAGCCCCGTCTTTTTTGTTTTTCGGTCCCTCGACATCGGTAGCTCAAACTGCCATGTTCTGTGATTTGCGTCGTATCGGGCACCCTGCCGTTGGGCAATAAAATTGCACCATTCGAGCAATAATTTGCGTTGACCTGCTGAAGAATTGTCTCTGCCTTGTAGCGACATATAGTTCCGGCGGTAAGATGCTTAGGTATCGCAATTTGGTCTGCGGCTGTGTGCCGCACGCATGGGGCGCTTTTGCGCCTGCGAAAGGATCTTTGAATAACATGAAGGCAATCATCCCCGCCGCCGGTCTTGGCACGCGTTTTCTGCCTGGCACCAAGTGCACGCCCAAAGAGATGCTGCCGGTGCTCGACAAGCCCGTCATTCAGTATGTCGTCGAGGAGGCGCTCGACCCCGAGGAGGTCGACGATGCCATCATCGTTACTTCTCCCGGCAAGCCCGAGCTGCTGAACTACTTCCAGCCCGATCGCTCGCTCGAGAACCTGCTGCGCGAGCGCGGCAAGAACGCCTATGCCGACGCCGTCGCCCACGCTGGCGGTATGCCGGTCGACTTCCGTTATCAGTACGAGCCCAAGGGCCTCGGCCATGCTATTCGCTCTGCTGCCGACGCCGTGGCAGGGGAGAACTTCCTGGTTCTTCTGGGCGACTACGTTGTGCCTAACCGCGACATCTGCGACAAGATGCTCGCCGTTTCCAAGGAGCACGGTGGCGCTTCGGTTATCGCCGTCGCTGCTTGCTCGCCCGAGGAAGTCAGCCGCTACGGCGTTATCGCCGGCGAGCGCGTCGGTTCGCTCGAGGGCGCCGAGGACGTTGCCGATGCAGAGCCGGGCGCTGTCTGGCGTATCGGCGGTCTGGTCGAGAAGCCCGCTCCCGAAGCTGCTCCGTCCAACCTGTACATCGTCGGCCGCTATCTGCTGAGCCCGCTGGTCATGGACCTGCTGGCAGATCAGCAGGCCGGCAAGGGCGGCGAGATCCAGCTCACCGACGCCATGGCCCGTTCGCTCGACCGCGAGGCCATGTATGCCGTCGTCATCGACCCGCTGGCGGGCTACGACACCGGCACTCCCTCTGGCTGGATGGCCACCAACGCCCTCATGGCTGCAAGTGTCCCCCGCTTTGCCAGTGCCTTCTGGGACGCCATCGACGAGCGCGGCGGATTGATGCGCAAGTAAGCCTTCGGGCATCGACATTTACGGGCGCGGACCTCGGTTCGCGCCCGTTTTTTATAAGAGCTGCGATTGCCGACTCTCTGTTCACAGAAAATATATGAACAGGTGTTCGATATACATGCATCTACCTGCGCATTTTCTGTCGAAAAACTTTGCTACTCCAAAAACTCAATCGCGTCAAGGCTTTTCTTGCCCAACGGTCGGTACCTGATAAACTATTAGGTTGCGATAACTGGCGAAGCTATGCCTCGCCAACCCACCGAGCATTTCCGTGAAGGAGGAAAAACCTGGTGACCTACGCATACACTGCCACTGAGCGCAAGCGCGTCAGCTTCGGGAAAATCCCGGAGGCCATGGAGCTCCCCAACCTTATCTCTGTTCAAAGGGAATCCTTTGAGCGTTTTAAGGACGAGGGCCTTCGTGAGGCGTTCAAGGAATCCAGCCCCATCCAGAGCCAGAACCATGTTCTCGAGGTTACCTTCGGCGAGCATCAGTTCGGCGACCCCGCGCACACCGTCGAGGAGTGCCGCGAGAAGGACATGACCTATCAGGCCCCGCTTCTGACCGACGTTCGTCTCACCAACAAGGAGACCGGCGAGATCAAGGAGCAGCTCGTCTTCATGGGCGACTTCCCCATGATGACCGATCAGGGCACCTTCATCATCAACGGTACCGAGCGTATCGTCGTCTCGCAGCTCGTCCGCTCCCCGGGTGTGTACTACAGCTCCGAGATGGATTCGGGCAAGCAGATCTACAAGGCCCAGATCATCCCGTCCCGCGGTGCATGGCTCGAGTTTGAGGTCGACAAGCGCGACCAGCTCATGGTCTCCATCGACCGCAAACGCAAGCAGAGCGCCACGATGTTCCTGCGCGCCCTTGGCATCGCCGTCACCAACGACGACATCATCGAGCTGCTCGGCAACTCCGATGTGATCAAGCGTACCCTGGAGCGCGATACCGCCCTCACCCGCGAGGATGCCCTTATCGAGATCTACCGTCGCCTGCGCCCGGGCGAGCCTCCCACCGTGGACGCTTCCCGCAGCCTGCTCGAGGGCCTGCTCTTCAACCCGCAGCGCTACGATCTGGCCCGCGTCGGTCGTTACAAGGTCAACAAGAAGCTCAACCTCACCACCGAGGAAGAGGTCACGGTGCTCACCGACGAGGATATCGTCGCGACGCTGCGCTACCTCCTGTCCCTCGCTGCCGGCGAGCAGGGCTTCAAGGTCGACGACATCGACCACTTTGGCAACCGCCGTATCCGTACCGTCGGCGAGCTCGTCGCCAACCAGTTCCGTATCGGCATGAGCCGTATGGAGCGCGTCGTCCGTGAGCGCATGAGCTCCCAGGACATCGACGAGATCACCCCGCAGTCGCTCATCAACATCCGCCCGATCGTGGCCTCCATCAAGGAGTTCTTCGGTTCCTCGCAGCTCTCGCAGTTCATGGACCAGGCGAACCCCCTGACCGGTCTGACCCACAAGCGCCGTCTGTCCGCACTCGGCCCTGGTGGTCTTGCCGGCCACAAGTCCGGCTCCAGCCGCCGCACCAACGTGCCGACGGCCGTCCGCGACGTTCACAACTCGCACTACAGCCGCATGTGCCCGATCGAGACCCCCGAAGGCCCCAACATCGGCCTGATCGGCTCGCTCGCCCTCTACGCCCGCGTCAACGAGTACGGCTTCATCGAGGCTCCGTTCCGTCGCGTCGAGAACGGCGTTGCCACCGACCAGATCGACTGGATGACCGCTGACGAGGAAGAGAAGCACGTCATCGCGCCGGCCAACACGCCGCTCGATCCCAAGACCAACGAGTTCATCACGACCGATGCCGAGGGCAAGATTGTCCGTCCGCACACCGTGATCGCCCGTACCCGCGACTTCGACGGCTCCTTCGGCGCTCCCGCCGACGTGCCCGTCGAGGACGTCGACTACATGGACGTCTCGCCGCGTCAGATGCTCTCCGTCGCAGCCACGCTGATCCCGTTCCTCGAGCACGACGACGCCAAGCGTACGCTGATGGGCGCTAACATGCAGCGTCAGGCCGTGCCGCTGGTTCACCCTGCCGCTCCCTATGTCGGTACCGGCATGGAGCGCCGCGCCGCCCTGGACTCCGGCGAGGTCACCCTGGCCAAGAACGCCGGCGAGGTCATCTTTGCCGACGCCGCCAAGATCATCGTCAAGCATGCCGGCGGCATGGACGAGTATCACCTGGCCAAGTTCCAGCGCTCCAACCAGTCCACCTGCATCAACCACCGTCCGCTCGTGCGCGTCGGTGACACCGTTGAGCAGGGCGAGCCCCTGGCTGACGGTCCTTCGACCGATCATGGCGAGCTCGCACTGGGTCAGAACCTCACCGTGGCATACATGCCGTGGGAAGGCTTCAACTACGAGGACGGTATCGTCGTGTCCGAGCGCCTGGTGGCCGAGGACCTGCTGACGACCATCAACATCACCCGTCACGAGATCGATGCCCGCGACACCAAGCTCGGCCCCGAGGAGACCACCCGCGAGATCCCGAACCTCTCCGAGGATATGCTTGCCACCCTCGACGAGGACGGCATCATCCGCATCGGCGCTGAGGTCGGCCCTGGCGACATCCTGGTCGGCAAGGTCACGCCTAAGGGCGAGAGCGCTCTGACCGCCGAGGAGCGCCTGCTGCGCGCCATCTTCGGTGCCAAGGCCCATGACGTCCGCGACACCTCCCTTAAGATGCCTCACGGCGCTTACGGCCGCGTCATCGACGTCGTCCGCTTTAGCCGCGAGAACGGCGACGATCTGGCCCCCGGCGTCAACGAGCAGGTGCGCGTCTACGTCGCCCAGCGTCGTAAGATCCAGCAGGGCGATAAGATCGCCGGCCGCCACGGCAACAAGGGTGTTATCTGCAACGTTCTGCCGGTCGAGGACATGCCTTACATGGCTGACGGTACCCCGATCGACGTTATCCTCAACCCGCTGGGCGTTCCTTCGCGTATGAACGTCGGCCAGCTGCTCGAGTGCCACCTTGGCTGGGCTGCTGCCTGCGGTTGGGATACCGAGCAGGCCGACTCCGACAAGTACGTCCCCGGTCCGTTCTTCACCGCCACGCCCGTCTTCGACGGCGCCAAGGAGGACGAGATCGCCGAGGTCATTCGTCGTGCCAACAAGAACATGCTCAACAAGGCCACCGCTGCCTTTGGCGATCACATGCGTCCCGAGTTCGTCACCCAGCTTGACGAGCGCGGCAAGACCCGTCTGTTCGACGGCCGCACCGGCGAGGAGTTCCGTGAGCCCATTACCGTGGGTACGTCCTACATCCTCAAGCTCGGCCACATGGTCGACGACAAGATCCACGCCCGTTCGACTGGCCCTTACAGCTTGGTTACCCAGCAGCCTCTGGGCGGCAAGGCCCAGTTCGGCGGCCAGCGCTTCGGCGAGATGGAAGTTTGGGCACTGTACGCTTACGGTGCTTCCAACGTCCTGCAGGAGATCCTGACCGTCAAGTCCGACGATACCGTGGGCCGCGTCAAGACCTACGAGTCCATCGTCAAGGGCGAGAACGTTCCTGTCCCGGGTATCCCCGAGTCTTTCAAGGTTCTCGTCAAGGAGATTCGCTCCCTCGCACTGGACATCGAGCCCATGCACGATGCCGACGAGGACGCCTCCGCCCCTGTGACCGCCGAGGAGACCTCTGCTCTCGACGACCTGGCTGCGCTCGCCGGCGTTGACGCCGACGTCGAGGCCCAGGATGCCGAGACCGCCGAGGCACCCGAGGCTGTCGCCGCCACGACCACTGATAAGGAGTAGTTGACTGTGGCAGATTTCGAAGCTACTGATTTTGACTCGGTAAAGATCTCCCTTGCCTCCGCCGACCAGATCCGTTCCTGGTCGCACGGTGAGGTCAAGAAGCCGGAGACCATCAATTACCGTACCCTCAAGCCCGAGAAGGACGGCCTGTTCTGCGAGAAGATCTTCGGTCCCGCCAAGGACTGGGAGTGCTCCTGCGGCAAGTACAAGGGCATCCGCTTTAAGGGCATCGTCTGCGAGCGCTGCGGCGTCGAGGTCACCTCGGCCAAGGTGCGTCGCGACCGCATGGGCCACATCGAGCTCGCCGCTCCCGTGTCCCACATCTGGTACTTCAAGAGCCCCACGAGCTTCCCGATGAGCCGTATGCTCGACATCAAGTCCAAGGACCTCGAGAAGGTTCTGTACTTTGCCAGCTACATCATCACCGAGGTTGACTACGAGGCTCGCGAGGCCGACGCCGACGACCTGCGCGAGGAGCTCGCCGCCGATCTGGAAGAGATCGATGCCGAGTGCGCCCGCCAGATCGAGTCCCTCAAGGAGCAGGGCGACCCCGAGAACTTTGACGAGTTCTCCGACGAGGAGCCGCTGACCCCCGAGGAGATCGCCTCTGGCATCGTCGACATCGAGGAAGAGTGCAAGGACGAGAAGCAGCTCCGCACGGACGCCTTCAACGCCTTCATGAAGCTCACCGAGCGCGACCTCATCTCCGATGAGCCGCTGTTCCGCGAGATGACCCGTTACTACTCCATGTACTTCAAGGGTGGTATGGGTGCCGAGGCCGTCCGCGACCTGCTCGCTGCCATCGACCTCCCCTCCGAGGCCGAGAAGCTCAAGGCCATCATCGCCGACGAGGATTCCCAGAAGCAGAAGCGCGAGAAGGCCGTCAAGCGCCTTGAGGTCGTTGACGCCTTCCTGAAGGGCGGCAACAGCCCCGCGAACATGATCCTGGACGTCATCCCGGTCATTCCGCCCGATCTGCGCCCGATGGTCCAGCTCGACGGCGGCCGCTTCGCCGCGTCCGACCTCAACGACCTGTATCGTCGCGTGATCAACCGTAACAACCGACTCAAGCGCCTGCTCGACCTGGACGCCCCTGCGATCATCGTGAACAACGAGAAGCGCATGCTCCAGGAGTCCGTGGACGCCCTGTTCGACAACGGCCGTCGTGGTCGCCCGGTCTCTGGCCGTGGCGGTCGCCCGCTCAAGTCGCTCGCCGAGGCCCTCAAGGGCAAGCAGGGCCGTTTCCGTCAGAACCTGCTGGGTAAGCGTGTCGACTACTCCGGCCGTTCGGTTATCGTTACCGACCCCAAGCTGCTGCTGCACCAGTGCGGTCTGCCCAAGACCATGGCGCTGGAGCTCTTCAAGCCCTTCGTCATGAAGCGCCTGGTCGAGCTTGGCAAGGTCGAGAACATCAAGGGTGCCAAGCGCGCTATCGACCGTGGTGCCACCTTTGTGTGGGATATCCTCGAAGAGGTCATCGACGGCCGCGTCGTGCTGCTCAACCGTGCACCGACCCTGCACCGTCTGTCCATCCAGGCCTTTGAGCCGGTGCTGGTCGAGGGCAAGGCTATCCACCTGCATCCGCTGGTTTGCTCGCCCTTCAACGCCGACTTCGACGGCGACCAGATGTCTGTCCACGTGCCGCTGTCCAGCCAGGCTCAGGCCGAGGCTCGCGTGCTCATGCTCTCTGCGAACAACCTGCGCTCGCCGGCATCCGGCAAGCCGGTTAACATCCCTTCGCAGGACATGATCATCGGTGTGTACTACCTCACCCAGGTCCGCGACGGTCTGCCGGGCGAGAACCACGTGTTCGCCAGCTTCGACGACGCGCTGCACGCCTATGACTGCCGCTCCGAGGTCGACATGCAGGCCAAGATTCAGGTCCGCGTGTCCGCTGCCGACGCCAACGTCATCAACGAGGACGGCACCCGTATCTTCCGCGTCAAGAACGGCAAGAACGAGTTTGTCGACTACGACGTCACCGGCAACAAGACCGCGCGCTTCGAGACCTCCATCGGCCGCATCATCTTCAACCGCCAGTGCCTGCCCGAAGACTACGAGTTCATGAACTACAAGATGGTCAAGGGCGACGTGGCCAAGCTGGTTGCGGACTGCTGCGATCGCTATCCCGAGGCCAAGGTCGGCCCGATTCTCGACGCCATCAAGTACTCCGGCTTCCACTACGCTACCCGCGCCGGTCTCACCATCTCGGTGTGGGACGCTCTCATCCCTGCCGAGAAGCAGGAGCTGCTCGATCGCGCCCAGGCCAACGTCGACCAGATCAACGAGTACTTCGAGGAGGGCTTCATCAACGAGACGGAGCGCCACATCGAAGTCGTTAACGAGTGGACCGCTTGTACCGACAAGGTCGCAGCGCTCATGCTCGACATGTTCGACGAGGAGAACCCGCTCTACATGATGGCCGACTCCGGCGCCCGTGGTTCTAAGACCCAGCTGCGTCAGCTCGGCGGCATGCGTGGCCTGATGGCAGACATGTCCGGCGAGACGATCGACCTTCCCATTAAGGCGAACTTCCGCGAGGGCCTGCTGCCGCTCGAGTACTTCATTTCGACCTACGGCGCCCGTAAGGGCCTGGTCGATACCGCATCCCACACCTCGGACTCTGGTTACCTGACCCGTCGTCTGGTCGACGTGGCCCAGGACGTCATCGTCCGCGAGATCGACTGCGGCACCACCGATGGCCTCTGGGGCTCCGAGATCCACGAGGGCAAGGAGAAGATCGAGAGCTTCCGGGAGCGCATCATCGGCCGATATGCCGTGGGCGATGTCATCGACCCCGTCACCGGCAAGGGCATCGTTCCCGAGGGCAAGATGATCGACCTCTACGATGCCAACGACATCGAGGCTGCAGGCATCACCAAGCTGAAGATCCGCAGCCTGCTGACCTGCCGCGCCAAGCTCGGCGTCTGCGCACACTGCTACGGCAGCGATATGGCAAACGGGGAGCCGGTCCAGCTGGGCGAGTCCAGCGGCGTCATCGCTGCAGAGTCCATCGGCGAGCCGGGCACTCAGCTGACCATGCGTACCTTCCATACCGGCGGTATCGCATCGGCTGAGGATATTACGCAGGGTCTTCCCCGTGTCGAGGAGCTGTTCGAGAGCCGCCGTCCCAAGAGCATGGCTATCATGAGCGAGATCTCCGGTGTGGTCTCTCAGGACGACACCAAGAAGAACGTGGTCATCAAGGTCACCGGCAAGGACGAGAACGGTGCAGAGGAAGTCAAGAGCTACTCCATCCCGTTCACCCAGCATTCCCGCGTGATGCCCGGCGACCGTGTGGAGAAGGGCGACATCATCACCCGCGAGGGCGTGCTGTACCCGCAGGATATTCTGGCCATCAAGGGTCTGGAGGACGTGCAGAACTACCTGATCAATGAGGTCCAGAAGGTCTACCGTCTGCAGGGCGTTGAGATCAACGATAAGCATATCGAGGTCATTGTCCGTCAGATGTGCCGCAAGGTGCGTGGGACCGACTCCGGCTCCTCTATCCTGATCGGCGGTGCTCTGGCAAGCCGTCTGGAGGTGGAGAATATCAATGCAGATCTGCAGAAGCGCATTGATGCAGGCGAAGAGGGTCTGAAGCTGGTGGAGTACCAGCAGGTGCTGCTGGGCATCACCAAGGCTGCTCTGGCCAACGACTCCTTCCTGTCCGCTGCATCCTTCCAGGAGACCACCCGCGTGCTGACCGAGGCTGCCATCAATGGCAAGGTCGACCCGCTGTCCGGTCTGAAGGAGAACGTCATCATCGGTAAGCTGATCCCCGCCGGTACCTGTCTGCCGGAGGTGCGTGAGGATCTGAAGAACCGTGAGGCTGAGCGCGATGCTGAGGGCGCTGCTGAACTGTCAGCTGCTGGACAGTAAGCAAAGCTCCTTCTTCTGAAATATAACAATGGACCGCTCTGTGGGCATCCGCCTGCA
>URTW01000060.1 GCA_900550815.1 uncultured Collinsella sp. | reverse complement strand
CGTCGCCCGACCCCCGGGGCCAGGCCGGCGCCGAGAGCTACTACCAAACCCTGCGGCAGCCCATCCGTCGCGAGCAGACCGCCAAGGTCGACGCCTCGGGCAATGTGACCGGTCAGGCCGGCGCCGTGCCCGCGAAGGCCGGCTCCGACATTAAGCTCACGCTAGACCTTAAGCTCCACCAGGCCTGTGAGACGGCACTGGCGAGCGCTATCGAACTTGCCAAGACCACTGGCTACAGCAATGCCGGCAACGGCGCTGTGGTGTGCCTCGATCCCAACAATGGCGAGATTCTGGGCATGGCGAGCCAGCCCAAGTTCGATCCGTCCGTCTTTATCGGCGGCGTCTCAAATGACGTGTGGACCGAGCTCAATGATGACAAGGGTTCGCACCCGCTGCTCAACCGCGCCATTAGCGGACAGTACATGTCGGCTTCGACCATCAAGCCGCTCTCGGCACTGGCCGGTCTTGAGTTTGGAACCTACACGTCGGGGCAGACGACCAACTGCACGGGCTATTGGACGGGTCTGGGCAAGTCGTGGGGCAAGTACTGCTGGCTGCATTCCGGTCACGGCACCATGACGCTGCAGTCGGGAATCGCCAACTCGTGCGACCCCGTCTTCTACGACATGGGCAAGGCGTTCTTTTATGACGAGCAACATCCCGAGGGCCTGCAGGAGGTCTTTCGTCGCTGGGGTCTAGGCAAGACCTGCGGTATCGATCTGCCGAGTGAGGGCGCGGGCCGTATTCCCGATGCCGAGTGGAAAGAGTCATACTTCACCGCCGCCTCTGCCGAGGACCGCAAGTGGAATGCCGGCGACATGACCAACATTGCCATCGGCCAGGGCGACATCCTGGCGACGCCCCTGCAGATGGCGTGCGCCTATATGGGTCTTGCCAACGGCGGCAAACAGTACGTGCCTCACGTGTTTTTGTCCGCCGTGTCGCGCGATGGCGACGGCGATGCCTATAAGTACAATGGCAAGGGCAAGAAGAAGCGCCTGGAGGCCAAGATCAACAGCGATTCGGATTTGGCTCTTGTTCGCAACGGCATGCACGACGTGATTTACACGGCATCGACGTCCCTGGCGGCGCACTTTGGCACCCTGACGCCGCAGGTATACGGCAAGTCGGGCACGGGCGAGAAGAGCGGCGAGGACGAATACGCTTGGTTCTGCGCCTATGCACCGGCCGATGACCCCAAGTATGTCATCGCTACTGTCCTGGAGCAGGGCGGCGGCGGCTCAGATACCGCGATGCATGTCGTGCGCGACGTGCTCGGCGTGATTTATGACGAGCCCGATACCTCTTCGGCCTCGGGCGATTCTTCGGTTCGATAGGAGGTTGCGATGGATTTTTCTCCGGCGGATCTGTTCCGTTCAACCAAGACTGGCTCTCGCAGCAGCCTGGACCGCGTCAACAAGCAACTTTCGGCCTCGCGCGGCACGTTTCGCCAAAAGGTGCATATCGGTGTGCTCGTGGCTACTGTGGCGCTCGTCGCCTACGGTGCCATCATTATCTGGTCGGCTTCGCAGTTTAAGGCCGATGCTTCGTTCTCGCGCCATTTGCTGGGAATTGGCATCGGCACGGTGCTGGCGGTGCTGGTCTGGCGTACCGATCTGCGCGGTATTTCCAATTTCTCGACGGCGTTGCTCGTCATCGACCTGATCGTGATCCTCTCGCCCAAGATTCCGGGTCTGTCCTATACGGGCGGTCTGGGCATGACGGGCTGGATCAAGATTCCCGGTATCGGTTTGACATTCCAGCCGGTTGAGCTTGCCAAGCTCATCACCATCTTCTTTATTGCTACGCTTGGCTCGCAGTATAACGGTCGCATCGATACCGTTCGCGACTACGTCAAGCTCTGCGGCATGCTGTCCATTCCGTTTTTGGCCGTCGTTGCCATGGGCGACCTGGGCTCGGGCCTGGTCGTGCTGGTTTCGGGCGCCATCGTCATTTGTATGAGCGGTGCACGCCGCGAATGGGTGCTGTCGACCCTGGCTCTGCTCGTGGGCCTGGTGGCCCTCGTCCTGGCGCTCGATTCGGTCTTTGATTCGTTGCTCGGCCACGATGTGCTCATCAAGCAGTATCAGATGAACCGTCTGACGGTCTTTATCGACCCCGATAATGCCGATTCGGACGATGCCTACAACCTGCAGCAGTCGCTTATCGCCGTTGGTTCGGGCGGCTTCTTTGGTAAGGGTTTGGGCCATGCGACGCAGTCGGCCGGCGGCTTTCTGCCTGAGTTCCACACCGACTTCGTCTTCGCCTTCCTGTCCGAGACCTTTGGCTTTTGCGGTTCCTTTTTGCTCCTGTGCCTCTACGTGCTGCTGATCTTTTCGACGATTCGCGTCGCCTTTAAGTGTGAGTCGCTGTTTTTGCGTCTTTCGTGTGTGGGCATCGTTGGCATGTGGGCGTTCCAGACCTTCGAAAATATCGGCATGTGCATCGGCATGATGCCGATTACCGGTATTCCGCTACCGTTTATTAGCTTCGGTTCGTCTTCGATGATGATCCAGCTGCTGACGGTGGGTATCGTACAATCCATATGGCGGCATCGTTCGGGCGCCGCGTAACCGCTGGAGGGGTTTGCTATGAAAATTCCCGTAGATAAGCTGACCCGCGCTTTTAAGATGGGCGCGTCCGTTAAGAAGGATTCCGATACGCCGGTGCGCGTCTCGGTCTATCTGGATTCGTCCGCCTCGCGCTTTCTGGCCGAGACGGTGCGTGACGCCTTTGTGCCGCAGACGACCTCGGGCATTGTGCGCGTCGAGCGTCTGGGGGAGGAGCGAATTGCTCCAAAGACCGATACCGATGTGGTGTTGGTGCTCTCGTGTGGTTCCGACCGCTTGGAGAGTGCCGTGCAGGAGCTCGTGATCGCCGGCGCGCCCGCGTGCGTGCTCGCCGAGTCTGCTGTGGAGGTGCCGTTTATCGAGGAGTCCACGCCCATGCTCGGCGTGGTAGCGGCAACCGATAAGACGTATCTGCTCGAGACGCTTGCCCGCTGGATTCTCGATCGCACCGATAAGGAAACGGCTTTTGCGGCGAACTTTGCCTTTATGCGTATCGCCGCGGCCAACCGCATCATCACCTCGTGCGCGCTCACCAATATGGCGACCGGTGCGCTGGTGTTTTTGCCGGGCGCCGATTATCCCGTTATGGCCCTGGCGCAGGTGGGCATGCTCTTTGAGCTCGCTGCCGTCTTTGGACGCGGCATTAAGCCTGAGCGCGGCTACGAGGTCGCGGGCGTGCTTGCCGGCGGTCTTGTGATCCGCGCGGTCACCCGCGCACTCGTCAAGCAGACGCCGCATATTGGGTTTGCCGTCAAGGCGCTCACTGCTGCCGCGGGCACCTACGGCATGGGCCGTGCGCTTGTTTCGCTCTACGAGCGCGATGTCGACTACAGCCGTGCCAACGAGGTGGTCACTGCCTCGTTCTCCCGCGTTCGCGATCTGGTGACCACGGTCGCGGGCGCTACCCGTCCTATGGCGTCCTATCAGGACGCATCAGATCTCGCTGCTTAGGGGTTTTCCGTTGCGCGTTGCATACCAAGACTGTTTTCATTTAATTGAGCCGCTGCTCGCCAAGGTCGAGAAGCCGAGCCGCTATATCGATCACGAGTGGGGCACACTTTCCAAGGCCGATGCCGACTACCGTTGCTGCCTGATCTATCCGGATGTGTACGAGGTCGGTCTGCCCAACCAGGGTATCGCCATCCTCTACAACATCCTTAACCAGGCCGAGGGCATCTCCTGCGAGCGCGGCTATGTGCCGTGGCCCGATATGGGCGACGCCATGCGCGAGGCGGGCATTCCGCTGCTCTCGCTCGAAGGTGCAGCGCCGGTCGCTTCGTTTGATATTGTTGGCCTGCATGTACCGCACGAGATGGCGGTGACGAACTTCCTCGAGGCACTTGACCTCGCCGGCATTCCGCTGTTAGCGGCCGACCGAGGCGAAGACGACCCCATTATCATCGCCGGCGGCCCCTCGGTGTACAACCCCGAGCCGTACGCGGCCTTCTTCGATGCCATCCTCATCGGCGAGGGCGAGGAATCGCTGCTCGAGACCTGCCAGCTGCATCGCCGCCTGCGTGACGAAGGAGTCCCGCGCGCGCAGATTGTTGAGCAGCTTGCATCCATTGCCGGCAACTACGTGCCGTCGCTCTATGAGGTTCGTCACGACGAGCCCTGCTCGCCGCATGGCTACACCGTGCCGCGTGAAGGCAAGGATGCGCCGACCGTGGTCTATAAGCGCGTCGTCGAGGATTTCGGCGCCACGAATCCGCTGTCGCAGTCGTGCGTGCCCTATGCGCAGCTGGTCCACGACCGCCTGTCTATCGAGATCCTTCGCGGCTGCGCCCGCGGCTGTCGTTTTTGCCAGGCCGGCATGACGTATCGCCCGGTGCGCGAGCGCTCGGCCGACCAGATCGTCTCGTCGGTGATTCAGGGTCTGGAAAAGACCGGCTATGACGAGGTGTCGCTGACCTCGCTCTCCACGACCGACCACTCCTGCATTCGCGACGTGCTCGGCAGGCTCAACCGTCGCCTGGAGGATACGGGTATTCGCGTGTCTATTCCGTCGCAGCGCCTGGATTCGTTTGGCGTGGATATGGCCGAGTCGGTCGCCGGCGAAAAGAAGGGCGGCCTGACGTTCGCGCCCGAGGCCGGCAGCCAGCGCATGCGCGACATCATTATCAAGCACGTGACCGAGGAGGACCTGGACCGTGCGGCCAAGGCGGCCTTCGAGGCCGGCTGGAACCGCATGAAGCTCTACTTTATGATGGGCCTTCCCGGCGAGCGCGACGAGGACATCGTGGCCATCGCCAATCTGGCCGATCACGTGCTGGAGCTCGGTCGTTCCGTGGTGCCCAAGGCTCGTCGCGGCTCGATCTCGGTGTCGATCTCGGTTTCGGTCTTTATCCCCAAGGCTGCCACGCCGTTCCAGTGGTGCCCGCAGCTCGACTACGACGACGTCAAGCGTCGCCAGAAGCTGCTTATCACGAGCGTTCGCAACCGTGCCGTCCGCGTTCATTACCACGATGCCGAGACCTCGCTCATCGAGGCTGCGCTGTCCCGCGCCGGTCGTGACATGACGCCCGTCATCATCGATGCTTGGCGCTCGGGCTCTCGCTTTGACGCCTGGGTAGAGCATTTCTCGCTCGATAACTGGAAGGAGGCTGCTGCCAAAAACGGCATCGACCTTAATGAGCTCGTGCACCTGCCCTACGAGTTGGACTGGCGCCTGCCGTGGGAGCACGTGAGCCCCGGCTGCACGCGCGGCTTCCTCGAGCGCGAGTACCGTCGCTCGCTCGAGGGCGTCACGACTCCCGACTGCACCCGCACGTCGTGCACCGGCTGCGGGATCTGCCCCACGCTCCACGCCATGAATGTATTGATGGGTGATCGCGCATGAGTGAGCGCCTGACCGACAACCCCTCGCTCTTTAGGCTTCGTGTTCGCTATGGCAAGCGCGATCGCCTTAAGTACCTGGGCCATCTCGAAGTGATCCATACCATTGAGCGCATCGTGCGCCGTGCGGGGCTTCCCTATGCCGTCACGCAGGGCTTCTCTCCGCACATGCGCGTGGGCTTCTCTTCGGCGCTACCGGTTGGTACGTCGTCGACCTGCGAGTGGTATGACCTGTTTATGACCGAGTTCGTGGCGCTCGACGAGGCGTTTGAGCGCCTGTCTGTGGCGTCTCCGGCCGATCTGGCGCCCATCGAGGCGGCGTACATCGACGTGCGCACGCCGGCGTTGACGGCGCAGCTCACGCGCCTGTCGTATCGCATCGACCTGCACTTGGATCCCGAGGCGCCCGTAAGCGCCGACGAGGTGCGTCGTGCGATCGACACGCTGCGCGCGGGCCACGGCATCGACTACGCGCGCGGCAAAAAGAGCAAGCGCTTGGATTTGGATCACACGCTCGTGGGCTATGAGCTCACGGCGGGGGAGCGCCCAGACCATTTGGTGCTCATGCTCGACACCCATGCCGACAACGAGGGCTCCATGCGTCCGGAAATTTTGCTTTCTGCTGCTGATGTTTTGTTGCAGGGCTTGACCCCGGGCGTGGATGCACCTATTGTTTCCACCGGTATGCAAGACCTCGTGACCATCTGCTCCTACGATGTCGAGCGTCAGAATCAAGCATGCGAGGACGACGAGGGCCGACTCGTCAGCCCCATACCTGTGCGAACTTGTGGATTTGCTCCACATACTCGTTGACGGGGGTATTTTCGCCTGCTACTATATTCGGCTGTTGCACTAACTGATGCATGAAGGGCAAGTAAACATGTACGCAATCGTTAACACGGGCGGCAAGCAGTACAAGGTCGCCACCGACGATGTCATCACCGTCGAGAAGATCGAGGGCAATGAGGGCGACAAGGTCACCCTGCCGGTTATCTTCCTCAACGATGGTAAGAAGATCGTCACCGATCCCGACAAGCTGGCCAAGGCCAAGGTTACCGCTCAAATCGTTGAGCAGTTCAAGGGCGAGAAGCAGCTGGTCTTCAAGTTCCACAAGCGCAAGCGCTATCGTCGTCTGAAGGGTCACCGTCAGCAGCTCACCAAGCTGAAGATCGTGAAGGTTCAGGCTACCTCCCGCGCCAAGAAGGCTGTCAAGGCAGAGGCTGAGGCTGTTGCCGAGGCTCCCGTCGCCGAGTAGATTACACTCGTAACGAAAGAGTAGGTATACACAATGGCACACAAAAAAGGACTCGGTTCCTCCCGTAATGGCCGTGACTCCCGCGGTCAGCGCCTTGGCACGAAGCGCTATGCCGGCCAGACGGTAACCACGGGCACGATTCTCGTCCGTCAGCACGGCACGCACATCCACCCGGGTGAGAACGTTGGCCGTGGTAAGGACGACACGCTGTTCGCGCTGGTCGACGGTACCGTTGAGTTCCACAAGGGTATCAAGCACAGGGTCAGCGTACGCCCGCTCGCGAACGCGTAATTCACCCTTCATAGAGCACATATGTGGGAGGCACTTGAGTTTTAGGATTCAAGGGTCTCCCTCTTTTTGTAGGAGGCGATTCTGTTGTCACACTTCACCGATATCAGCCGCATTAACGTGTGCGGCGGCGACGGCGGAGCCGGATGCATGTCGTTTAGGCGCGAGGCATTTGTCCCCAAGGGCGGCCCCGATGGCGGCGACGGCGGTCGTGGCGGCAATGTCGTCATCCAGGCCGATGCTCAGCTGTCTTCGCTGATCGATTACCGCTTTAAGCATCACTTCCGCGCCGAGCGCGGCACGCACGGGCAGGGTGCCCGTCGTAACGGTAAGAGCGGCGAGGACCTGATTCTCAAGGTCCCCATGGGTACCGTGGTGCGCGAGCTCGATCCCGAGACGCAGACCCCGATGTTCGAGATTGCCGATTTGGTGCACGATGGCGAGCGCGTTGTCGTGGCCCCTGGCGGTGCCGGTGGCCTGGGCAACACGCACTTTGTGACGTCGGTGCGCCGCGCGCCCGCGTTTGCTCAGCTGGGCGAACCGGCCGAGGAGCACGGGATCGAGCTCGAGATGAAGCTTAAGGCTGATGCCGCGCTCGTGGGCTTCCCCTCGGTGGGTAAGTCATCTCTCATCGCGCGCATGAGTGCCGCCCGCCCCAAGATCGCCGACTACCCGTTTACCACGCTCGTGCCGAACCTCGGCATGGTGCGTGCCGGCGAATATTCTTACGTCGTTGCTGACGTCCCCGGTCTTATCGAAGGCGCGAGCGAGGGTAAGGGCCTGGGTCACCAGTTCTTGCGCCACATTGAGCGTACGGCCCTGATCATGCACGTCGTCGACATGACGGGTGGTTTTGAGGATCGCGATCCGGTCGAGGATTACCACATCATCAACAGCGAGCTCGAGCAGTATGGCGCCGAGCTCTCGGAGCGTCCGCAGATCGTCGTCGCCATCAAGTGCGATGCGCCGGGCACGGCCGACAAGATTGCCGACCTTAAGCGTGCAGCGCTCGACGACGGCCATATGTTCTTTGCCGTGTCCGCCGTGACGGGTGCCGGTCTCAACACGCTGATGCTTGCCGTGGGTGAGCAGGTGGCTAAGCTTCGCGCCGAGCTGGCGGTCTCTGATGAGCCGGTCGTTCTGCGCGACGATGAGTGGGAGCGCCGCCGCCTGCAGCGTGAGAAGCGTTTCCGCATTGTCCAGGAAGAGCCCGGTGCCTTCCGCGTGGTCGGTCGTGCCATCGAGCGTATGGTCATTCAGACCGACTGGGAAAACGAGGAAGCCGTCATCTACCTGCAGCATAAGTTTGCGCGTATGGGTGTTGATGACGCGCTCGAGAAGGCCGGCTGCCGTGCGGGCGACGAGGTCCGTATTTGCCAGCGCGCCTTTGACTTTGAGGGCGCCGAGGACTTCTCGGGGTACGAGGAGCTCGAGGATGCTGGCGAGGACGTTGCCGTTGAAGCCATTGACGTGGCCGATGCTGCGGATGAGGGCGTCGAGGTTGTCGATGCGGCGGATGCCGCGGGCGATGCCGAGACCTCGGAGGGCGAGTAAGCCATGTCGCTGCGCGGTGGAATCGGTCTGCCCGAGCTTCCTCTAGAGGACGGGCAGGAGTTTAGGCTCGGTATTATGGGTGGCACCTTTGATCCCATCCATTACGGGCACCTGGTGACCGCCGAGCAGGCGCGTGAGTCCCTCGACTTGGACGCTGTGCTCTTTATGCCGGCAGGGTCTCCCGCCTTTAAGCTTGACAAGCCGGTGACGCCTGCCGAGGACCGTTATGCCATGACGGTCCTCGCCACCGCTGCGAACCCGGCCTTTTTGGCGAGGCGGTTCGAGATCGACCGTCCGGGTGTAACCTATACGGCCGATACGCTTCATGCCCTTCGCGACTTTTACCCGCCGCAGGTAAAGCTCTACTTTATTACGGGCGCCGACGCGATTATCGATATCGTGACCTGGCATGATGCCGAACGAATCGCTGAGCTTGCTACCTTTATTGCGGCAACGCGACCGGGCTTTGATATCGATACGGCGCGTGCCCGAATCAAAGAGTCGGGGCTGCCGTTCGACGTGCGCTATATTCAGATTCCGGCGCTGGCGATCAGCTCGACGAACATTCGTAAGCGTGTTGCCCGCGGTATGAGCGTGCGCTATCTTACGAGCGAGTCCGTGCTCGGCTACATTCGCAAACGCAGGCTATATGCCGATTTGGGCCAAGAAGATTTTGAGTGATGGGGGTCTACGTTGTCGGTAGAGGATCAGTTTGAGGGCGATGAGCGCGCGCTGCTCAAGCGCATTCAAGAGCTGCTCGATGTTCGCATGAAGGATAAGCGCAAGCGCTATGTGCATTCGCTGGGTGTTGCCGAGACCGCACTTCATCTGGCCGAGGTCTACGGCGTCGACCGCTTTGATGCCGCTGCCGCCGGTCTGATCCATGACTGGGACAAAGTGCTCTCCGACGACGAGCTGGTCACGCGCGCTCTGCATTACGGCATTAAGATTGCCGGCACTCCTTCTGCCGCGACGCCACTTTTGCATGGCCCTGTTGCCGCCTATGAGCTTCCGCAGCTTTTTCCCGAGCTGTCGCCGGCCGTTTTCCAGGCTGTCGACCGTCACACCGTGGGTGCCTGCGACATGACGCCGCTCGATATGGTGGTCTTTGTGGCCGATGCCATCGAGCCCAACCGCCACGGTGACTATGCGCATGCGCTGCGCAAGATGGTGGGGGAGTCGACGCTCGATGAGTTGTTCTTCTCCTGTTTTGCGCAGGGTCTGGTCTATGTGATCCAGTCCGGGCGCTATCTTTATCCCACGGCTATTTCGATTTACAACCATTACGCCCAGCTGCGTTAGCTCGGGCTGTCTAGAAAGAGGTATTCCATGGCCGACGAGACCATGACCGACGAGCAGATTCTTGAAGGTGTGGAGCACAAGAGCTTCGCCGCCACGTCCGACCGCACTGCCGCCTCGCTGTCTGCGAGCGGTGTCGCCGCCGAGGATGTCGCCCGCGCCGCCGCGCAGGCCGCCTACGACAAGAAGGGCGAGGACGTTCAGGTGCTCGACCTGACCGAGCTTTCCGACGTATGCGACTACTTTGTGCTTGCCACCGGTACCAACAACCGCCAGGTCGATTCTATCGTCGACGAGATCGAGGAGAAGGTCGCCGAGGCTTGCGGCGAGCACCCGTTCTCCATCGAGGGTCGCGAGCAGAAGACCTGGATGCTCATGGACTATGGTTCGGTTGTCGTCCACGTCTTCACTCCCGAAGCCCGCGACTTCTACCGCCTCGAGAAACTCTGGGGAGACGCCCCCCAGCTCCCCCTCAACCTCCTCTAGTAGCTCATTTGAGACGGGGTTAGCTACCCTCACGCATATCGCCGGGCAGTTGCGGTTTTCCGCACCTGCCCCGCTTTCTTTTTGCCCAACGGCGGTTAATCGTTGAAACGGGATTGGCGGCCGAAGGAAAGGGCGGTGTCGCCGAACTTGTCTCGGACGGCGTCGATGGCGACTGAGAGGTCGCGACGGTTGCTGGATAGAGCTCAGCGGTCGTCGATTTCGCAGAACAGGTCGGTCTGGATGCC
>URTW01000059.1 GCA_900550815.1 uncultured Collinsella sp. | reverse complement strand
CGTGGATTCCATGATCCTTCCCCGCTCCCGACGTATGGACGGTGCCCCGATGCAATCCGGGCACCGACGCGCGATCTGCGCGCACATGGTATTAGGGTAGCGACATCCGCCGTGGAAGCAACCGGCGTTCGTTTACTTTTCCTGCCACTTTGACGCGGCACGAGGTAATCGAATATAGCCGCGCACATAAAGCGGGTCCTGTTTCATTTTGAACAGGACCCGCCTCTTTCCTTTACGGGCGTAGAGTGTCTCCTACATGTTGCAGATCGAGACATTCCTTCCGACGCTCCGCTTCTATCTCAATTTGTAACAGTAAGGGTGATTATGGGCTTCCACGTGTTACAAATCGAGACAACCGCTTCAGGAGGTGTCTTTAATCTCAATCTGTAACAGTAAGAACGGTATTTCTCCCCTACGTGTTATAGATCGAGACATTTCAAAGTGGTCCCGGTCATTGTCTCAATCTGTAACATCTAGACCGATATTTCCCTTCTAACTGTTACAGATTGAGATAAATGGACGGACCCTCAACCTTCCGTCTTGATCTGTAACAGTTAAAAGCGGAATAACCGTCTTGGTGTTACAGATCGAGACAAACTCGGGAATGAGACGAATACCGTGCCCGACAACCTATCAAAACAAGAAACGGGCTCTGTCCCATATAGAGACAGAGCCCGAAACTCTCATGGAGCCAGTGACAGGAATCGAACCTGCAACCCACTGATTACAAATCAGTTGCGCTACCGTTGCGCCACACTGGCACACTTGGCGCTTTCGCGCGAAGCCAATTAAGAATAAAGGAATTGCCGACGAGGCGCAACAGGCCCTTCACCCGACCACATCTCAAAACTATTCGCCAGAACGAATAGTTTTAATTACAATTGCTATATATAGAACTATTCGTTCTGGCGAAGGGTTTCGCGATGCTTACTACCAAAGAAGCCGCCGAGCTGCTCGGCATCACTCCGCGCAGGGTGCAGGAGCTCATAAAAAACGGAGCACTTGAGGCTCGCAAGGCTTCTGGTGTATGGCTCATCGACAAAGACAGCGTCGACACGCGACTCCGCTCTGTGACCAAAACGGGGGGACGTCCCCGCCGCGGCCACGGTAAGAGCGAGATCGCGTTCACCCTCATGAATCGCACGCACGAAGTCGCTCAGCTGGTCTACAGCACATCGCGAAAAGACTTTACCCACATCGGTGCCGACATCGATTACGCCCACGCCCCTATTGGAGTATTTGGCCCTAATAGCCCCATATCGCTAGACTCCTTCCGCATCTGGTGGCGCGGCCGCGGTATCCCGCTCGCACGCATTGGGCTAGCCTCCCTGCTTGCAGAAGCCGCAGTCGATGTTCCCGATGAACTCGTACAGCGAAATCTTGGTCTCTCCTTATCCGACCAGTATTGGATCAGGCCCCAAGACTCCGGTCTCGCGTGGGAAGATATCAATTTCTTCAATAATGCTTTTGACGACGTCTCTCTCAGCATCGCGCCCTTCGCCCCAGAGGGCAAGGCAGCTGCCGCAAAGCCCGACAACACCTCGGACGGCAATCTTCAAAAGTACTGGACATGCGAGGATGACCGTCGCATCCTCCACAAGGCAGGTGCACATCTAAACCAGGAACCTTATAACGAGCTGGTGGCGACTGCACTTCACCGTCGCATCCTAAACGCCTGCGATTATGTGCCTTACTCGCTCGAGGGCACGGGCACTTCCGCCCTGAGCATATGCGATGTCTTCTTAACTGATGAAGAAGAATATGTCCCTGCGTTCTATGTAAACCAGCACGCAAATACAGACGAGCGACTAGCCGATTACGAACGGTATGTAGCAAACTGCGAGGAGCTTGGAGCGACAGATATAAAAGACGCCCTTGACCGCATGATCGTGTGCGACGACATCATCGCCAACTATGACCGCCATTGGCGTAACTTTGGCCTTGTGCGAAACGTAAACACGCTAGCCTGCAGACCAGCCCCCATCTTCGATTCGGGGTCATCGCTCTGGTGCAACATCTCTCTTGAGGAGCTTCGGGCAGGAGAGCACAGTTTTACCAGCGCGCAGTTTCATTCACGCCCCGCCAAACAAATGTTGCTCGTCGAGGACATGGGCTGGTTTGACGGCGACAAACTCGAAGGCTTCGTTGACGAGGCAATCGAGATTCTGTCTAAAAACGATGCCCTAGCAGCGAGACTGCCTTATCTAAAAGAGGCGCTAACGTGGCGCCTCGAAAGAATGATCGACATCGCTGAATGGAGTTAGCGAGGCAGCATTGCCCCGCCAACTCCCCTACCTCCCGCGAAGGGCCTTGAGCTTGGCCAGGGCATCGGGGCTCAGGCGGCTGCCCAGAGTCATCTTGATCTGCGGAGCTTCCTCTGCCTCGTGAACGTCGTTATCGATCTGTTTGATCTCGTCCACCAGCATACGGCTCGAGATGCGCGTGACGCCCTTGCCCATGACGACGGCCTGGATCGTGCCGTCACTCGACACCACGGAGCACGCGCGGCCTTCCTCGCGCGCCTCGATGCAGAGCTTTTGCACCACGGTATCGGCCGATACGCCCGTCGGCGAAAACTCGATACGCACGCCGCGAGCAGGCAGGGTGGGGCGCGCGTTGGAGATATTGCCCGCGCCGTCAAACACGATTACGGCCTCGTAGCGGCCCTGAGCAAAGGCGGCGACGTCGTTGATGAGGGCGGTGCGCGCCATATCGTGGACGTCGCTGGAATACGGATCGTCGGAATGGTCGTACACGAGCTTTTCGTAGCGCGGCGTGCAGTGGATCACGTTGTAACCGTCGACCACCAGCAGCTCGGGCTTGTTGGAGTGCACCGTCGAGACCGGGTCGGCGATGGCCTGCGCAAACGCATTGCCGCCCACGCCGTAGGTCGCGGCCGAAACTATCGGCTTGGCCGAGCCCTCGCCAAAGCGCTTGGCCTTGGACTTGGCACGGTTCTTTTTGGACATGCGCTACTCCTCCCCCATGAGCTCGCCGGCGTTGCGGCGCAGCCACTCAAAGCACAGCGCCGTGGTCGCCTGGGCAACATTGAGGCTCTCGGTCATGCCGCGCTGGGGAAGCTTGGTCAAAAAGTCGCATTTCTCGAGCACCAGGCGCGAGATGCCGTCGCCCTCGGAGCCCATGACGAGCGCCACGCGGCCCTCGAAGGGTGCATCCCAGCAACTGCCTTCGGCGTGCTCAGAGGCACCGCCCCCCCAAAAGCCAGCGGCCTTGAGGTCGTCGAGTGCACGGGCGATATTGGGAACCTGCGCGATAGGCAGATGCATGACGGCGCCGGCAGAAGTCTTGTAGCTGCCAACGGTCACACCGGCGGCGCGCTTGTTGGCAATGATGACACCGGCCGCGCCCACGACCTCGGCAGAGCGCACGATGGCACCAAAGTTGCCGTCGTCGGTCACATGGTCGAGCACAACGACAAGCGCCGGACCGTCGCCCGCGCGGTCGAGGATATCGGCAACATCGGCGTAGGGGAAGTTGCCCACCTCGAGCGCGATGCCCTGGTGAGCGCCATGGCTCGACAGCGCATCGAGTTGCGCGCGCGGCACATACTTAATGCGGACGCCCGCGGCGTTGAGATCATTGACCAGACGAGACAGAGCGGCATCGCGCTCCCCGCCCTCGGCGATGAGCGCGCACTTGACGGGAAAGCCGGTACGCAGCGCCTCGGCGGCAGCACGGCGGCCTTCGATAAACTCGCCCTTGGGAGCCTGGACAGCGTCGCGGTTGCGATCGCGCTGCGGACGTGCGGCCTGGGTACGATCGCGCTGGCCCTTGGGAGCGGCAGCGCGAGCGTTGCGGCGAATCGGACGCGAGCCAGAAGCGGCCTGCTTGCCGCCACGAGGTGTACGCTTGCGATTGTCGGCCATAAAACGGCCTCCTTAAATAGATAACGGACAAGAATCGACCGTCCGAGCCACGGCACCTTGCCTTTCAATCGTCGGGCATGACCACCAGGTCTATGCCCTCCTCTTTCAAGGCAATCTGCCGCACCTCGAACGGTCGACAAATACTAGAGACTCTTAATACGAGTGCCAGCGGCAGTATCCTCGATCGTCAGGCCCAGGTCCTTGAGCTGGTCGCGGATGGCGTCGGCCAGATCCCAGTTCTTGGCGGCGCGGGCCTCGGCGCGAGCCTCGAGAATCTTGGCAGCAGCCTCGTCCACGTCGTCGCCCGTGTAGGCGACCAGGCCAGCGGCAACGCCTAGCAGACCCAGCGGCAGCTCGACCTTGGGCTCGGGAAGCTCAACGCCAAGCGTATCGAGCAGCTCGGCCAGCGTGTCGGCGGCGGCAAGCGCGGCGGCCTTGTCAGCAGCGTCGCCCGCCTGCTCCAGGTACTGGTTGCACTCGGTCACAAAGCCAAAGACGGCACCCATGGCACCAGCGGTGTTAAAGTCGTCGTCCATGCACTCCATAAAGGCGGCACGAGTCTCAGCGGCCTTGGCGGCAAACGCCTCGGCGGCAGCCGCATCGGCATCGGCCGTCGCATGGTTCGCGGCCCAGCGCAGGTTCTCGACCGTACCGGCGATACGCGTGAGCGAGTTCTCGGCACCCTCCAGGCGCTCCCAAGAGAAGTCGAGCGGCGAGCGATAGCTCGTCTGCAGCATCAGCAGGCGCAGGGCGGCAGCGGAGTGCTGCTCGAGGACCTCGACCAGCGTAAAGAAGTTGCCAAGCGACTTGGACATCTTCTCGCCGTCTACCAGCAGCATGCCAGTGTGCATCCAGGTGTTGGAGAAACCCTGGTGCCAGGCGCAGGTGGCCTGGGCGCACTCGTTCTCGTGATGCGGGAAGGCAAGGTCGGAGCCGCCACCGTGGATGTCAATCGGGGTGCCCAGGTAACGATGCACCATGGCGGCGCACTCGGTATGCCAACCGGGACGGCCCTCGCCCCAAGGGCTCGGCCAGCTGGGCTCGCCGGGCTTGGCGGCCTTCCACAGGGCAAAGTCGAGCGGGTCGTTCTTGTCCTCGTTCTCCTCGATGCGTGCGCCAACCATAAGGTCGTCGATGTTGC
Source organism: uncultured Collinsella sp. (assembly GCA_900550815.1). Taxonomy (GTDB): domain Bacteria; phylum Actinomycetota; class Coriobacteriia; order Coriobacteriales; family Coriobacteriaceae; genus Collinsella. The sequence continues at coordinate 5,710 of URTW01000059.1, read as the reverse complement.
GGCCCGAGACCTGACCATAGTTGGGATCGCTGCGCACGGCAAAGTACACATCGCCGTTATCGGCGGCGTAAGCGTGGCCCTGCTCGATAAGCGTCTTGATCATGGCGATCATGGGGCCGATCTCCTTGGTGGCGCGGGGGCGCACATCGGGATCGAGCACGTTGGCGGCGCGCATAACGCCGATGAACTTGTCGGAGAACTCCGTCGCGACCTCGGCGGCCGTACGGCCCTGCTCGTTGGCGCGCTTGATGATCTTGTCGTCGACATCGGTGAGGTTCTGGGCGAACGTGACCTCGTAGCCGCTCGCGATGAGCCAGCGACGAATCACGTCAAAGCTGATGAACGTGCGGGCATTGCCGATGTGGATGTTGTCGTAGACCGTGGGGCCGCACACGTACATGCGGACCTTGCCGGACTCGATGGGCTGGAACTCTTCCTTTTTATGGGTAGCGCTGTTGTAGATACGCATTCGTTACTCCTTAACGGTTTTCTGTAGCAGGCAGACGGCCCAGGCGCCGATTCCCTCGCCCTGGCCTTCCCAACCGAGCTTTTCGGTCGTAGTGGCGGCGACGCCCACGTTTTCGACATCGACGCCCAAGGCATGGGCGAGGTTGGCGCGCATGGCATCGCGGTGCGGGGTGATCTTAGGCTGCTGGCAGGCAATGGTGCAATCGGCATCGACAAACTCAAAGCCCAGCTCGCGCGCATAGTCCATCACGCGAGCGCGCAGCACCATCGAGTCGGCACCCTCATAGGCGGGGTCGGTATCGGGGAATAGCTTGCCGATGTCTCCCCCGCGGCAGGCGCCCAGAATGGCGTCGGCCAAGGCGTGCGCGAGCACATCGGCATCCGAGTGGCCCAGCAGGCCGCGCTCGTAGGGAATGTCGACACCGCCGATGATACATCGACGCCCCTCCACCAGACGGTGAACGTCGTAGCCATGGCCAATGCGCAGGTTACTGAACATGGGGAAGGTCCTCTCCCTCGGCCATGCGGCCAAGCAGAATCGCGGTTACGGGACGCAGGTCCTCGGGCACCGTCACCTTAAGGTTATCGCGCGGGCTCTGGACACAGCGGACGCGCCCGCCCATGCGCTCGACCAGCGACGAATCATCGGTGCCGATAAAGCCCTCGGCAATGGCTGCAGCGTGGGCGCGCTTCATAGCATCGACGCTAAAGATCTGCGGCGTCTGCGCAGCCCAGTAGAGCTCACGCGGCGGCGTCTCGACGATGTTGTCGCCATCGACGATCTTGAGCGTGTCGATCGCGGGCTGACCGCACACGACACCGTCGAGGGCGCGGTCGCCCACAAGCACGTCGATCGCGTGGTCGATGGCCTCGGTCGAAATGAGCGGACGAGCACCATCGTGAATGGCGACGTATTCAAAGCCCGCCGGCACCGCGTGCACGCCGGCGCGGGTGGAATCCTGGCGGGTCGCGCCGGCATCGGCAAAGCTGATGGGCGTGTCATAGTCAAACGGGTCGATGGCCAGGCGGCGCATCTCGGCACGACGCTCGGCAGGGCAAACCACGACGATGTGGCCAACCTTATCGCTACGGTCAAATGCGCGGATGGACCAGCTCATAAGCGGACGGCCCGCCACATTGACGAGCTGCTTGCCACCGGGGTTACCAAAGCGCTGGCCGCTGCCACCGGCAACGACCACGGCGCATACGGGCGCCATTATGCGTTCCCCTGTTTGGTGCCCTTCATGCGGTACAGGGAGTCCGCAAGAATGGCAGGGTTGTTAACGCCAAAGTCGCCCAGGCGCTCCGGATCCTCGCTGATGTCGTCCATGAGCTCCTGCAGTGAGCCGTACTCGTCGACGATCTTCTCGGCCACGCCGTCGCGCACGACGGACACACGCGAAAGCGTGCGCAGGCCCAGCGGCGTCATGACGGAGTCCTCGTCCAAGTCGTCATAGCCCAGAACTGCCGCCACGTGCTGCGGGTCGGACAGGTCCTTAGGCGTCATACGGGCAAGCTCGGCGCGGATCTTCTCGGCGTTGGCCTCAGAGGAATCGCTTGCGTAGTCGCGGATCATCAAGTCGTATTCGGTATCCATGCTGGAGCCCGCGAGCTGCTCGAGCTGCATCTGCACGAGCTTGCCCTGGTTGCCCAGCTTGACAATGCAATCCTTAAGCTCGGTCTTTGCCTGCTGCATGATCTCGAAGCTCGAGAAGATGCCGGTAATGTCGGCGAGCGTGACGTAGTCGTCGAGCTCGAGGGCCGTCAGGCGCAGCAGGGAGCGGTCGAGCGACTGACGGGTAGTCTGGAGCGTGGCGACGAGCTGGTTGACCGAGCTCATGATGGTAGTGACGGGCTGGATCTCGTAACTCTTGCCGTGGACGTACACGTTGACGACGGCGCGACGGGCCGAGACCGAGATCACGATGGCGTCGGTGAGCACCGACATGCGAGCGGCGGTGCGGTGACGCATGCCCGTCTCGCTCGTGGCAAGCGAGGGATCGGGATTGAGGTGGAAGTTGGCGCGCAGGATCTGGGTGAGGTCGCCGTCGATGACGATGGCACCGTCCATCTAGGAGAGCTCGAACAGACGGTTCGAGGTGAACGAAATGTTGAGCGGGAAGCCGTCGTTACCGGCAGCGAGCACGTTTTCGGTGTCGCCGACGCAGATAAGGGCGCCCAGGTGACCGGCGATGATCATGTCGAGGGCGGTGCGGATCGGCTGACCAGGTGCCGTCAGGCGGATGTCCTGTTCCATACGCTTTTGCAGCTCGTTCTTATCCAAGGCATCGCTCCCATCGTATACGCTCCATAAACATCTATAAGTTTCTCACGGTTTGCCCCTGTGACGCCCGCAAAATCCGATGCTTACAGAATGAGCGAACACAGCTGAGAGCCCCAATCCAAATGAGCTGCTTATGTGGTAGCATCGGGATTCGCATAAATGAGGGAGTAGTCGCGTGATCGGGTTCGCCTCCGGTGGCGCGGCAAGTCAACACACTGGCCGATGCGGCCTGGCTTGCCTTAATGAACGAGACTCGTGGCTGTGCGCGCAACGCGTACGCCACGGGTCTTTTTTTGCTCCCCCGGCAGAAGTACACGCGGGTTCGCCCGCAGAGAGGGAGCCAGACTATGGGACTCGCAGAGCTCGCGTTGCTCGCCGTTGGCCTTTCGATGGACGCCTTTGCCGTTTCCATCTGCAAGGGCCTTGGCATGAAGAAGATCAACCTTAAGGCCGCCGTAGTGCTCGGCCTGTTCTTTGGCGGCTTTCAGGCCGGCATGCCCGTAATCGGATGGGCGCTCGGCAGTCAATTCATGGGCATCATCGGACCCATCGACCACTGGATCGCCTTTATCCTTTTGGCCTTCATCGGCGGCAAAATGCTGTGGGAGGCCTTTACCGAGGACGAGGATGAAGGCGACGGCAAGGATGCCGAAAAGATTGACCTGGGCGAGTACCTGATCCTCGCCATCGCCACCTCAATCGACGCCCTGGCCGTGGGCATCTCATTTGCGGCGCTCTCGGTTGACATCGTTCCCGCTGTATCGCTTATCGGCATCACAACGTTTATCTTCTCCGTCGCCGGCGTAGCGATCGGCCACACCTTTGGCGCGCGCTACGAAAAACCCGCCACCATCGTGGGCGGCGTCGTGCTCACCCTCATCGGGCTTAAGATCTTGCTTGAGCACCTCGGGATCCTCGCGATATAAAAAACGCCTCTCATAAGCCAACGTCAATGTAGGAGTCTCATGCAGAGTTTTGCATAATGCCTATTCGTGCAGACTTTTGCATGTCATACTGATATGCAAAAGTCTGCACGTTAGGAGATCGCCGTGGATACCCTTCCCATCACCACACCGCGCCAAGCTGGCATCTACGTGCGCCAGGCACGCGAGACTCAGGGTCTCACCCGTGCCGCCTTCGCCAAAAAGGCCGGTGTTTCGGAGCGTCTGCTCGCATCGCTCGAGCTAGGAGACGCCATCGGCATTCGACTCGACAAGTTGCTGGTGATTTTCGACGCTCTTGGACTGGCGCTCGCAGCACAAGGAGATATAAGTAAAACGAAAAATGAGCACCCAGTCGACGCCCCGCATGCTGATCAACCTTGCAGCACCTCCAGACGCCATCACGCCCAACGTCTTCATCCTCGCAGCCGTCGCAGCACAACCATTCCGGCTCTTGCAGATACCCCCCTTACGTCCGAGCTCTACGACAGGGCCTTTGCCGATTTCGCCATGTCCAATCTCGGAGTCTCGATTGCCGCAAACGCATCTAACCAAACCAAGCCCGAAGGGAAATAGCCAATGGCCAGAACATCACTTCGGACCATTATTTGCGGCGTACCTGCGGGAACGCTCACGCAAGATGAGAACGGTCTTATCAGCTTTACCTACGATCATGACTATGACGGGCCAGCCCTATCGACCAACATACCCGTATCAAATCGCACATACGGCCAACAGGTCATGAATCCGTACTTGTTTGGCCTTCTACCCGACAGCGAGGACCAACGAAAAGCGATTGCCGCCGAATTCAACGTTAGGCCCAACAATCCCGTTGCGTTGCTCAGCCATATCGGACTCGACTGTCCGGGCGGAGTGCAGTTTTGTGCCGAAGAAGATGCCGACGCCGTCCTGCATCGCGCTGGCGACTACCGCCCTATAGACGACCACGAAATTGCTCTCCGTCTCAAGTCGATCAGAGATGACCGCGATGCATCGTGGATGGGTCTAGATGAAAGTTGGTCACTTGGAGGCAACCAGGGCAAGTTCGCGCTCGCGTTCATAAACGGCCGCTGGTGCGAATGCATGGGCTCCTCGCCCACGACGCATATTTTCAAAAATGGCGTTATCGGATTTAAACTCGAGGCTCTCAATGAGTTTGTCTGCATGAAAAGCGCCCAGCGCGCCGGTATCGCAACGGCATACGTCGAATATCGTATGTTTGAGGACGAACCTGCCCTCATTGTTGAGCGCTATGACTGCGTGAAAGTCGAAGACGGAACGATCAGGCGCCTACATCAAGAAGACCTCTGTCAGGCACTTGGGGTGATGCCCGCCCAAAAGTACACAGCAGACGGCGGCCCGACCACCCGCGACATTCAAGAGCTCCTCGTAAATACGAGCCACCATCAACTTAACCTGTAACAGTTTACGCAGCTACTGTTCTTCAACCCCATTATCGGCGCACCGGATGCGCCCGCGAAAAGCTATTCACTACTCCTTGGAAACGACGGCGCAGCCATGATGGCTCGAATGTACGATGTCGCATCGGGGCTGGCATACGAGCGCATGCGCCGCCGGGCGCGTCTTGCCATGAGCGTTGGCGGCGAAAATCGTGTGGGGCGCATCGGTCCAGGCGCTATCCGCCAATACCACGGAATGGGAGATCCCGCGCTGGAGGCGACGCTCACCGATGCCGGGCTATCCGAGAAGTTTTGCTTTGCGACCATGATGAACCTCGCCTACGAGGTGCCCATTTGCATGGAAGAGGTCATGGACGAATACGCCGACCTGCCCGGCATGGCGGACCTGCGCTAGCATTTGCTCGGCCCCGTCCGCGTAAACTGCCAGCGCACCCACGACCTCATCAGGGCAGAAATGGACTAGGTAGCCGTAATTTCGCAATTATCAATCAATAGAGGGGGGGTCACCCGTCGCAAACGCTCGAATGCCCCCTCTCGTAATGTCATTTGCAATCCGCTAGCACGTGACTCGGACTGCTACTAGCGCAACCTTTACG
>URTW01000058.1 GCA_900550815.1 uncultured Collinsella sp. | reverse complement strand
GGGCCTGGCCCGATTTTGCCTCTTGACTATGTCCTGCTCATATTAAAAGGAACGTCCCTAACTGCCGGGTTTAGGCTGTTAGATCGAGTTCGTAGAGGAAGCTTTCGCGCGGCATGTCGTGACGGCGCTCTTCGCGGTTGGCGCGGTGCGTGGCCGTGCGCTTAAAGCCGTGCAGCTCGTAGAACTTCCACGAGCAGTTGGAGTCGGTGTACAGGTGCGCCCTCGTCGCTCCAAGCGAGGACAGGTGCGAGACGGCGGCATCGAGCAGAACCGTGCCAACGCCCAGGCCATGGACATCGCGATCCACGGCAAGCAGCGTGACCTCGTTGTCGTGCGGCAACGGGCTGCTCTCGAGCAGGCGGTTGTTGGTTCGGATGGTTGCGCGCACAAACGAGAGATACTCGGCGCACGCATCGGGCTCTAGCTCACGCATCTGCGATAGCAGCGCGCGTTCGGTATCCATCCAATGCTCGTTGATAGTGACGCCGGGGTTCTGTCCTGCGCGTGCAAGTGCAATACCGCGCGCCTCGCCGTCAATCACCGCAACCTGCGAAAACGTCGATGACGAAAGGCAATAGGCGAGGTCGCACGCGGCCTCAAGGCGGTTGTACTCATCGTTATCCGAATTGTTATGCCAAAGCTGCTGCAGAATCAGCGCGATGGCGTCGAAGTCTTCGGTATCAAACGGTCGGTAGAGAACCCGCGAGACCATGGTGCCTCTTTCTTTCGCGGATGCATATCGAGCACAGTTCTACCACGCCATTGGCATCTAATTATGGTGCCCCTGTGTTCCATGAACTCACCGTGCCCGGTGCCGTGCCCATCCCCTCTGCTCGCAAACTTTTTCTGCATATGCGCCCGTTGCGGGGTGCATCGATGCGCTCGATGCGCTACATTAAATCAGTATTTTCAATGCCGCTGCGCGAGCGCTGCAGATCGACGTATCACCGACTCACAGAGCACGGCGGCGTACCAGACAGGAGGACTGCATGGGATCTGATGTGAAGATCGCACGCGCGTTGATCTCGGTTACCGATAAGACGGGCGTCGTCGATTTCGCACGGACGCTGGTCGATGACTTTGGCGTCGAGATCATCTCTACGGGCGGCACGGCTCGTGCCATCGAGGACGCGGGCGTTCCCGTAACCCCCATCGAGGAGTTCACGGGCTATCCCGAGATGATGGACGGCCGCGTTAAGACCCTGCACCCCAAGGTTCATGGCGCGCTGCTGGCCCGCCGCGATTCCGAGCAACACATGCAGGAGGCGGCTCAGCACGGCATTAAGCTGATCGACCTGGTCGTCGTCAACCTGTACGAGTTCGAGAAGACCGTCGCCAACCCCGAGGTCACCTTCGCGGACGCCATCGAGCACATCGACATCGGTGGCCCCTCCATGCTGCGCGCTGCCGCCAAGAACGCCACGAGCGTTACCGTCATTTCCGACCCGGCCGACTATGATGCCGTCCTGGCCGAGATGCACGAGACCGGTGGCTGCACCACGCTTTCCACCCGTCGTCGCCTGCAGGTGAAGGTCTACCAGACCACCGCCGCCTACGACACGGCTATCTCCCGTTGGCTTGCCGCCCAGGCAAGCGACGTGGCGGACACCTCTGCCAAGCTCGAGATCTCGCTGGAGAAGGTCGACGACCTGCGCTATGGCGAGAATCCTCAGCAGAAGGCTACGGTCTACCGCTTTGCCGAGGGCTGCGAGAACACCGCGAGCTCGCAGTTCCCGCTCGTGGGCTCCGAGCAGATCCAGGGCAAGCCGCTCAGCTACAACAACTATCTGGATGCCGACGCCGCCTGGAACCTGGTCCGCGAGTTCGACGAGCCGGCCTGCGTAATCCTCAAGCACCAGAACCCCTGCGGTTCCGCCGTTGCCGAGGACATTACGGCCGCCTACGACCGCGCCTTCGCCTGCGATCCCAAGAGCGCCTTTGGCGGCATCATCGCCTGCAACCGCGAGGTTCCCTATGAGCTGGTCGAGCACTTTGCCGATCAGAACAAGCAGTTCGTCGAGGTTATCATCGCCCCGAGCTACACCGACGAGGCGCTCGAGCGCATGGCCAAGCGCCCCAACCTACGCGTGTTGGCAACCGGCGGCGTGGACCACGGCGCCCAGGTGGAGCTGCGCTCCGTCGGCGGCGGCATGTTGGTGCAGGAGGTCGACCGCGTGACGGAGGGTCCCGCGACCATTCCGTTCCCCACCGCCCGCAAGCCCACCGACGCCGAGATGGCCGAGCTCGAGTTTGCCTGGAAGGTCTGCAAGGGCGATAAGTCCAACGCCATCCTGGTCTCCAAGGGCAAGGCCGGCATTGGCATGGGCCCGGGTCAGCCTAACCGGGTGGATTCTGCGCTGCTGGCCTGCGAGCGCGCCGAGGACTTCTGCGAGCGCGAGGGCGTGGAGAAGGGCGGCTTTGCCTGCGCAAGCGACGCATTCTTCCCGTTCCGCGACAACGTCGACGTGCTTGCCGAGCACGGTGTGACTTGCATCATCCAGCCCGGCGGCTCCAAGCGCGACGACGAGAGCATCCAGGCCTGCAATGAGCATGGCATTGCGATGGTCTTCACGGGTGCCAGGCATTTCCGCCACTAATATCGTTACGCGGTTTTACCAAACCGCGTAACTGCTCGACGCTGCGCCGGCCCCAAGCACCTCATCTCGCCGCTCAAACCGTCGCTCGCGTACAGAAGTACGCGTCGCTCCTCTTTCGCGGCGACCTGAGGCACTTGGTGCTGGCTCGCTGGCTTGTGCTCCACCAGCGGTATTGGCTCGCCCCGAACTAAAGCTATCTATTGCCGTCCGTGCCGGTTGGTGCGGGCGGCTTTTTTGGGTATAACGGTGCGGTGTATGTTTTTGAGAAAGGTTGGATATGGCCGTTGTGGATGATGCCGAGCTGTTTGGCAATGCCGAGGATCAGCGTGCGTACGAGGACTTTTGCGCTAATCAGGAAGCGGTCGAGAAGTTTACGCTCGACAAGCCCGCGCTTATCTGCCGCTGGCGCATGTCTAACAAGAAGGTGCCCATGCTCAACCGCCACATTCGCGCGCTGTCCGAGCGCCTGGTGCAGGGCGAGCCGCTTACCCATAACATGCTCAGCTGGGCCAAGCAGCACGTTGAGTGGTCGCTTGCCGAGGGCGATTACACCGCACGCGACGGCGTGCTCATGCTGGTGATCGACATCAACGGCAATGCCGCCATGACGGTGGGCGAGTACGAGCCGCTGGCCGACACGTCGGCCAAGGCGCTGCGTGCCCGTTCTGCCGAGGCTCGCTCCGAAGCCGACGAGACCGGCGTGGCGCCCGAGCTGCTCGCCGCCGTCAACAACGGCGAGCTTGCCTTTGTGGCGCCGGCGGACGAGTGCCTGTGCGGCACGGCGACGCTCATTGAGCAACTGGCCCAGACCAAGGGCATCCCGGTCACGCGCGTAGACATTCCCGCGCAGCTCGAGGGCGCGCTGTTCCTGGTGAGCGACGAGCACGGCGTGGTTCCCGCAACCGAGACGGACGCTGCGGAGGCCGACGCCGCCACGGTCGCCTTCTTTGCCGACGGCTACGAAAAGCTCCGTGCCCGCCGCTCCTAACCTCAAGGCGGGGTTGGCTTACTGAAGCGAGCGAGCGCGTTCGATGGCGTAGGCGAGCGACAGCTGCTCCATCTCCGGGGCGCATTTGTAACTCAGTCCGGTGAGGGCTGTCACCTTATCGAGGCGATATCGAATCGTGTTCGGGTGCTGGCCAGTCTGCTTGGCGGTTCGCTCGATACGTCGGTCGTTCTCGATGAATGCGGCGAGCGTTGATTCCAGTTCGCTGCCATGCTCGCTGTCGTGCTCGCGTATCGGCGAGAGAATCGCCTCCGAGAACGATCGCATCTCCGGGGTTTCCGCAAAAGGCATCACGGTTTTCAGGATGCCGAGCTGCGTATAGCGGACGGGACCCTCGGCTCGTTGACAAGATAGGCGCTGTGCGTAAATCGCCTGCGAGATCACCTGCGCCACCGCCTCGTCTCCAAACAGAATATCGCTGATGCCGAGCCCTTCCGCTCCGCCATCGATGCCGCTAGCCTCGATGAGCTCCGTGAGCGCCTGCACGATTCGCTCCACATCGAGCGTCTGCTCCGAGTCGCTTGTCGCTACGAATAACAAACCTCCGTCATAGGGTGCCAGCATATTGTGGCATCCGGCGAGGGTCGATTTTGCACAGAGACGTTCGATTTGCAAAAACGTACGCGGGTCGAGGGGATCTGCAAACGATGCGAACAGGGCGACCGCTTCGTCCAGAAATGACGGGTTGAGGCTTCGGATGCGTCGGCAGATGGACTCGGGCGATGCGTCTGTCCTCAGGGCATCGATCTCGCGCTGTGCGAAGTCGATGGACGCGAGCTGCTCGATATGCCGTTTGACCTCATAGATGACGCTGTCAAAGAACAGTGAGTCGTCGGTCGTGAGAAAGACCGGGTAGTGCCGCGCGTTGGCGTAGCGGATGGCTTGGTCGGGAATCGGGATGTGCAGGACGTTTTTGATGATGAGACCGCTCGTTCCCTTGGCGACGAGGTACTTCACGGCTTCAGTGATGAGGTACGGGTCGTCCTTCGCATAGAGGAAAGTGCTGAGGATGATCTCGTCTGAGCTGAAGTTGACGCGCTGGTACTTGTTCTTGAGGCCGGGCATAAGTTCATAATCGAGGATCCCGACGCCAGAGACGGCACGCGAGACGCCATCGCTGCCGGCGATTAGACGGACCGACCCCTCATATTCCCGTGAGAAGTCCGAGATGGTGTATAGCATTAGCATCACCTTGTAAATCATTACAATAAGTACCTGTACAAATAGGATAATCGCATATCCGTATGCCTTTGATGCGATAAATAGTTCGAATACCTGCTGATAGAACGAAAAATCAGATTGAGAATCGTTGTAGATTCCAACAAGAAATGATCCTTGGCGGCATCGTTACTAAACCGTACAGTGAGGCAACGTAAAGCTTTCGCTGAGAGGAGCGATGATGGGGCAGATGGTGGTGCTTTCGGCCGAGGAAGTTTCCAAGGTGCTGACGATTGAGGATGCAATCGCTGCCGTGGAGGAGGCATATCGCCAGAAGGCAACGGGCAAGGGCGTTGCGTGGCCGATGGTATATGAGCAGTTCGAGCCCGGCGTGGCCGATATGGATATCCGCTCGGGCGAGTTGGCGGGAAGCGGCCTCTTCGGTCTCAAGCTCACTGCTTGGTTCTCTCAGAATTCCAAAAAGGGGCTGCCCGAGATCTTTGGCACCACGCTGCTGTGCGACAGCGCGACGGGAGAGCCGTTGGCGCTGCTCAATGCCTCCGCCGTCACTGGACTTCGCACCGGTGCCGCCGCTGCGCTCGGTGCCAAGTGGCTGGCTCGGGCGGATGCGTCCAAACTGCTTGTTGCGGGTGCCGGCCACATGAGCATCTATATGGTGGCGGGCGTGCTCGCCGCCTGTCCCAAAGTGAGCGAGGTCAAGGTGTGGGAGCCAGTTTCCGATGCCGCGCCCGAGGCCCGCGTCGAGCGCATGCGAGACGAGGTCGCCCATATCTTGGGCGCCTGCGAGCATGCTCGCGAGGCATCCACCTATTCCATCGAGGCGACGGCCGACGGCCAAGGCGCCGCGGCAGAGGCCGACATCATCGTGACGATCACGCCGGCGACCAAGCCCATCATTCCCGATTCATGGGTGCGTCCTGGTACGCATATCTCCTGCGTCGGTGCCGACATGCCCGGCAAGCAGGAGCTCGCCTCGGCGCTTGTCGCCCGTGCCGCTGTTTACGTCGACGACCGCGAGCAATCGGTCGCGTCCGGTGAGCTGGAGATTCCGGTTGCCGAGGGTGTCATCACGCCCGAGGACATCAGAGCGGAGCTCGGCGAAGTCATCGCCGGCATGGCTACGGGGCGTTCGGATGACGAGCAGGTGACGGTGTTCGATACGTCGGGCATCGCCGTTCAGGACCTTTCGGCATCGAAAATCGCCTACGACCGCGCCATTGAGGCGGGGCTGGGCACCGTGGTGGAACTGTAAGAAAGTCAAGGAAAGGAAACGACAATGCAGATCAAGGATTTCGCCGTCGAGCAGTGGATGAACGAGTGGGAGACCAAGTGCACCCACAACGTTGCGGAGACGTGCGTCTACTCCCTCACGCTCGACCAGCTGTTCGAGCTTACGAACACCGACAAGAAGGCGTGGCTCGATAGCCTGTGCTCGCGCCGATTCACCTACGGAGACATCGAGGGGCAGCCCGGCTTCCTCGAGGGGGTCGCGCGTCTCTATAAGACGGTCGAGCCCGGGCATATTGTGCCCACGCACGGCGCGACCGGTGCCAACTCCCTGGTTATTTCCACGCTCGTCGAACCGGGCGATCACGTAGTCTCCGTCAAGCCCACCTACCAGCAGCTTTACTCGATTCCCGAGATGTGCGGCGCGAAGGTCGATATCCTTCAGCTCGATCGCAAGAACGGCTACCACGTCGACGTCGACGCGCTCGATGCTCTGGTGACCGGCGATACCAAGCTCATCTGCATCAATAACCCGGACAACCCCACGGGCGCCCTGCTCGACACCGATACGCTCAAGGCGATTGTCGAGGTCGCACGCAAACACGACGCGTGGGTGCTCTGCGACGAGGTCTACCGTCTGCTTACTCAGACGGATGAGTACTCCGAGTCCGTGATCGACCTGTATGACAAGGCCATCGTCACCGCATCCATGTCCAAGGTCTGGTCGTTCGCCGGCCTGCGTCTGGGCTGGGCGGTCACCAAGAGCCCGGAGCTCCGTCGCGCGCTGCTCTCGCATCGTGACTACAACCTGATTTCCGCCGGCATATTCAGCGAGACGGTAGCGGAGCTGATTCTGGGCAACGCTTCCGTGATCCTTGAGCGCAGCCGTCGCATCGTCCGTCAGAACCTTGCTGTTCTGGAGAAGTGGGTCGAGAGCGAGCCGCACCTGTCGTTCGTTAAGCCCGAGGCGGGTACCACCGCGCTCGTGTATTACGACTACGACATCGACTCCAGGACGTTCTGCATCGACATGATTAAGAAGTCCGGCGCGCTCGTCACCCCGGGCGATTGCTTCGAGGAGCCCAAGAGCATGCGCATCGGCTATGCATACTCCGATAACACCGACGACCTGCAGAAGGGCCTGGATGCCATCTCTGCATACATGCGTACGCTCGAGTAGAGGCTCGAGGTCGAAGTGATGAGGCCGATCGGTTTAGGACCGGTCGGCCCCTATTTTCTCTCAAGACTACCGAACGCTTTTGTCACATTAGGTGCCCACGGGGTCGTATCGCTGCGACGCTGTGGGCATAATGGTGTGAAAGGTGCATGTTACGCGAAATGGGAGGACACATGGCGCTGATCTATGTCGTTGAGGACGACGAGCCCATTCGTCGTGAGCTTATCGACATCCTTGCCCGCGCCGGGTTTGAAATCGAGGCCTGCGAATCGTTTGAGCATGTCTCGCGCGATATTCTCGCCGCCGCGCCCGACCTGGTGCTGCTCGACCTCACGCTTCCCGTCAAGGACGGCCAGCATATCTGCCACGAGGTTCGCCGCGAATCCGAGGTTCCCATCATCGTCCTCACGTCGCGCACGACCGAGATCGACGAGGTCATGGCCATGACGCTCGGCGCGGACGACTTTGTTCCCAAGCCCTATAGCGCCCGTGTGCTCGTGGCGCGCATCAATGCCTTGCTGCGTCGCACCGCGGCGGCGGGCGAGCGCAGCACGCTTGTCCACAAGGGCCTGGAGCTCGATCTCGCTCGCTCCATGGTCACCAACATGCAGACCGGTACCAGTACCGAGCTCACCAAAAACGAGCTGCGTATCCTCTCACTGCTTCTGAGCCGCGCGGGCAAGATTGTTTCGCGCTCGGCCATCATGCAGGACCTGTGGGACTCCGACGCCTTCGTGGACGACAATACGCTCACCGTCAACATCAACCGCCTGCGCACCACGCTTGAAAAAATCGGCATCAAGGGGTATTTGACGACGCACCGCGGCCAGGGCTATTCGGTCTAGGGGCCGGCTATGTCGTTTGCCAAGTTCTTTAAAGACGCGCTGCTTCCCGTTGCCGTGTGGACGTGCGGCGTGCTGCTGAGCTGCTTTGTGCTGACGGTCGCCGGTGCACCCGTTTCTATCGTGGTCGTGGCGGTTGGCGTGTCCTTTATCTTTGGTATGCTCGGCATCGTGATCGAATACGCGCGCCGTCGTCGTTTTCTGCGCCAGCTGGAGCGTGCGGCAGAGGAGCTCGAGAGTCCCGCATGGGTGCAGGAGATGGTGCAATGCCCGACCTATGCCGAGGGCGAGCTCGAATACGAGGTCTTGCGCCGGGTGGGCAAAGCCGCCTGCGACGAGGTTGCCGAAGGCAGGCGTCAGACCGATGACTATCGCGACTATATCGAGAGCTGGGTCCACGAGGCCAAGCTGCCCCTGGCGGCGGCTCACCTGACTTTGGAAAACCTGGACAGCAGCGAAGACGGCCTGTCGCGCGTGGACGACCTGGCACGCGAACTTGCCCGCGTGGAGCGCTATATCGACCAGGCGCTGTACTACGCGCGCTCGGAAGTCGTGGAGCGCGACTACCTGATTCGCCGCTGGGATCTCAAAACCTTGGTGACGGGCGCGATTAAAGCCAACGCGCGCGAGCTCATTGCGGCGCATGTGGCCCCGGTGTGCGAGAACCTCGACTTCGAGGTCTTTACCGACGAGAAGTGGCTCGAGTTTATTCTGGGCCAGCTCATTCAGAACAGCATTAAATATGCGCGTGAGGACGGCGCAAAGATCGTGTTTTCGGGTGCGTTGCTGGACGAGGGTCTGGCAAGCGAGCGCATCGAGCTTACCGTCGCGGACAACGGCTGCGGCGTGTGTGCGGCAGACCTGCCGCGCGTGTTCGAGAAGGGCTTTACCGGCGACAACGGCCGCACCACCAAGCGCGCAACGGGCATCGGTCTCTATCTGGTGGCGCGCCTGTGCTCCAAGATGGGCATCGACGTCACCGCGGCATCGGAGCCGGGCGAAGGCTTCGTCGTAACATTCGCTTTTTCAACGAACAAGTTCCAATACTTTGAGTAACGCACACGGCAAACGGCCGCCCAAACAAAACGTGCCGCCCCAAACGGGGCGGCACGCCATCTTTTATCAGCCAACTCGTTGAAGTACGGTGACGAAGGCGCAAGGCCGGGAGGGGTTATCTAAGCCGACATCCCGCAGCCGCGAAGCGGCGAGGACGTCGGCGTGATAACCCCGCAGGCCCTGCGCCGGCGGGAAGGAACCTACTTCACGACCAAGATGTCGCAGTCCGTGTTGCGCAGCAGGAACGTCGAAATCGAACCCAGCAGCGCATACTTGATCGAGGACAGGCCGCGGGCGCCGCAGAGCACCAGGTCGGGCTTAACCACGTCGAGCATCTCGTCCTTGAGCGTCTCGCGAATACGGCCGGCGCGAATCATGACCTCGACCTCGGGAATATCGGGATTGGCCTTGGCCTCTTCGAGCTGCTTGGCGATGGAGTTCTTAAATGCCTCCTCTAGGCCGTTGACCAGATCGACCGGATAGGAACCGGCGCTCTCGAGCGCCGTGGAATCGATAACGTGGCCGATGATTAGCTTGGCGCCGTTGTTCGCGGCGACCTTGATGGCGCGTGCGAGCACAAAATCCTGCTGCTCAGTACCATCGAGTGAAACAAATACCTTGGTGTAGCCCTCGTTCATGGTTTCCTCCTTGGTCTATCGCACGGGCGCGGGGCTCGTGCGTCGGGCGGGCGCGGGCGCGTTGGCCGCCGGACACTTTATCTTGTTGCAGTTATACCCAAGGATTTGGGTTTGACCGCTCGCAATTCTGTGAACGGGCGAGTTTTTTGGTAAGGGTGGGCGCAGCCGCGGCCGAACGGTTGATAATGGGACATCGCCCGCAACCGTCCGCAGAACAACTATCGGCGGGTGTCTAACGAGGGGGTCCCTTTGGATATCATCGAGCTTCTAAAATCTGCCTTCATGGGCCTGGTCGAGGGCATCACCGAATGGCTGCCTGTTTCGTCGACCGGTCACATGATCTTGGTGGACGAGTTCGTCAAGATGAACGTGAGCGAGACGTTCTGGAATATGTTCCTGGTCGTGATTCAGCTTGGCGCCATTTTGGCCGTCTGCGTCCTGTTCTTCTACGATCTCAACCCGTTTTCTCCCAGCAAGGGCAAGGAGGGCCGTCGCGACACCTGGGTGCTGTGGGGCAAGATTGTGCTCGGTTGCATTCCCGCCGCGGCGATCGGTCTGCCGCTTAACGACTGGATGGAGGAGCATTTCTATAATGCTCCCGTCGTGGCGCTGGCGCTCATTGTGTACGGCGTGCTGTTTATCGTGATCGAGAACTGGCGCGCGAGCAAGCGCGAGGAAATGGCCGTTGCCGGTTCGTTTGGTTCGCGTGCCGTGGTGGCGGGCGGACGACCCGCTGGTGCGCATTTTGCCGCGCCCGCCGCGACTGCCGCTGCAGACGATGACGATAATCTGGACTTTGGCTCCATCACTACGCTCGAGGATCTGAGCTGGAAGCCCGCGCTTGGTATCGGATGCTTCCAGGTGCTCTCACTGGAGCCGCGCACGTCGCGCTCCCGTTCTACCATCATCGGTGGCCTGCTTTTGGGCTGCACGCGTTCGGTGGCGTCCAAGTTTACGTTCTTCCTGGCCATCCCTGTCATGTTTGGCGCGAGTGCGCTCAAGCTGGTCAAGTATTTCATCAAGGGCGGTACGTTCGGCGCCAACGAGGTCGCTATCCTGGGCGTGGGCTGCGTTGTGGCCTTTGTGGTGTCGCTCATCGCCATCAAGT